>JAZQQT010000147.1:0-12745 GCA_045629205.1 Eubacteriales bacterium | reverse complement strand
GGCTCTTGATCAGAACACCGAAGGTTCTCATATTTCAATCGGTGTTGAGTGCGCAAGAAAATATAAAGAAAACGAAAAAATCATTCACGCCATCGAAGCTCATCACGGAGATGTCGAAGCAAAGACCGTGCTTGCGGCTGTCGTGCAGGCTGCGGATGCTATTTCCGCCGCCAGACCGGGAGCCAGACGCGAAGATCTCGCAAATTATATCAAGAGACTCGAAAATCTTGAGGAACTCGCAAATAACTTCGAGGGCGTTGAAAAAACTTATGCAATTCAGGCAGGTCGAGAAATCCGCGTAATGGTGCGTCCCGAAGAAGTAAACGATGACCGTATGATGATTCTTGCGCGAGATATCGCCAATAAGATTGAAAGCGAACTTGAATATCCCGGTCAGATTAAAGTTAACGTAATAAGAGAAAGCAAAGCGGTTGAATACGCAAAATAAATCAATCAGTTTGCACATATAAAAATTAACCGTCTTTTCTTCGGAAACGGCGGTTTTTTTGAAATCTCACAGTATCAGTATTCGAAAGGAACAGTAATGACGAAAAAAGTAAAAACAATTGTTATAGCAGCAGTTATTGCCGTTGCTGCGTTGGTTCTTCTGGCTGATTGTTTCTATACCGTCGGAGAAACGGAAAAGGGGGTTCTGACCACATTCGGAAAAGTGACTGCCATCCAGAATGCCGGCCTTAACTTTAAACTCCCGGATCCGATTCAGCATATAGAAAAGGTCGATATGACAACCAGGAAATTCACTCTCGGATATACCGAAAACGAATCCGGATATGTATATGTTAACGAAAGCGACGCGAAAATGATTACCGGCGATTATAATATCGTTGCCGTTGATTTCTTTATTGAATGGAAGGTTTCGGATCCTCAGAAATATTTGTTTAATTCAAAAGATCCTGTTATCGTTCTTGAAAATATAGCCAAAGCCGCCGCGCGTGATGTTGTAGGGTCATACGATGTTGACAATGTTTTGACCGACGGAAAAGTTGCCATTCAGTCGAGTGTCCGCAATCTTATGTCGGAAAGACTTTCTCAATATGATATAGGTATTCAGATTCTTGAGGTTAAAATTCAGGATGCCGAACCGCCGACAAACGAGGTAACGACCGCATTTAAAGACGTTGAAACCGCAAAACAGACTATGGAAACAACCATTAACCAGGCAACGACTTATAAAAACACGGTTATTCCGAATGCAAACGCTCAAGCCGATAAAATCATCAAAGATGCTGAAGCCTACAGGCAAGAACGCATAAACGCCGCTACCGGCGCAGCTGCAAAATTCAGCGAGATGTATGCTCAATACAGATTAAATCCCGACATAACAAGAAAACGTCTTTATCTTGAAATGATAGAGGATGTTTTTCCGGAAGTTATGCTGTATATTGATACCACAGACGGAGGAGTTGAAAAACTTCTTCCGATAGAACCTATAATTGAAGTAAAATAGGAGGTATGAAATGACAAAAGCAAAATTAAAAGGCATTATCATTGCCGCGGTTATTCTTCTGCTGGTTATTATTGTTCTTTCAACCTCTTATATGGTAAAAGAAAACCAATACGGAATAGTAAAACAGTTCGGTAAAGTCGTTACTATCCGTGAAAATGCCGGTTTTTATCTTAAGATTCCGTTTATAGAAGAAGTTTCTTATCTTCCGAAAACTCTTCTTTTCTATGACGTAACTCCTTCCGATGTTTTGACTTCGGATAAAAAGGCTCTTGTTGTCGACAGCTATGTTGTATGGAAGATTGCCGATCCGTTGCTGTTCGTTCAGTCGGTAAGCACTACCGACGAAATGGAAAGCCGTCTCGACGCGGCTACTTTCTCTGTTACCAAGAATACTATGGGAACTATGCTTCAGACCAGTATTATTCAGTCGGGCGCTTCCGAAACACAGCGTAACGAAGTTAATGCGGTAATCACAAAAGCCGTCAACGAACAGGTTAAATCCGAATACGGAGTAGAGGTCGTAAACATTGAGATAAAAAAACTTGACCTTCCGGAATCCAACGAGTCTGCCGTTTACGAAAGAATGATTTCCGAAAGAGAACAGATTGCCGCAAAATATATCGCAGAAGGAGAACTTGAAGCATCGGTCATCAGAAACGATACCGATAAAGAGGCTGCCATTATTATTTCCGAAGCACAGGCACAGGCCGAAAAACTGCAGGGTGAGGGCGAAGCGGAATATATGCGTATCCTTGCAGAGGCTTATCAGACTCAGGATGAAAAAGATTTCTATTCGTTCTATCGTTCGTTTGAAGCCGCAAAAAAAGCCATTGCTACAAATGATAACGGAAAACAGGTCCTGATTCTTTCTGCAGATTCCGAAATTGCAAAAATACTTATGGGAGAATAAAATCCGATAAATGGATACTCCGAATATCATAAAAGGGAAATATAATATAGTGATCGGAACCGGGCTTCTATCGGAGCTCGGTTCATACGTCGCGGAAATCACTCAGGGCAAGACAGCTCTTATCGTTTCCGACGATACCGTATTCGATTTATACGGAAAAAAGGTGTCGGATGCCCTTGTATCTAACGGGTTCAGCGTATATGACTTTGTTTTTCCGCATGGAGAAGCTTCGAAAAACGGAGAAACGCTGTTTTCTGCTTTGGAAAAATGCGCCGAAAGCAAGCTGAAAAGAGACAGCGTGGTTGTTGCTCTCGGAGGCGGCGTGACCGGAGATATCGGCGGTCTTGTTTCCGCTTTGTATATGCGCGGGATTTTTCTTGTTCAGGTGCCTACCAGCTTGCTTGCAATGGTAGATTCCTCCGTCGGAGGGAAATCCGCGGTTAATTCGGCAAAAGGTAAAAATCTTTTCGGCGTAATAAGAGAACCGGATCTGGTTATATGCGATACCGATACGCTTAAAACACTTCCCGAAAAAGAATTCAGGAACGGATATGCCGAAATCATCAAATATTCCGTTCTTAACGAAATCATTTTTGAATATGAAAATACAAAAAACAATCCCGCGAATACGATAGAGACCTGCGTTCGTGTAAAAATGCGCTATACCGCGGAGGATCTGTATGATAAAGGTATGAGAAGATTACTTAACTTCGGACATACCATCGGACATGCGATTGAAAAAGCATGCGGTTATTCCGTCGGACATGGGGAGGCGGTTGCAATCGGCATGTCTGTTATAGCGAGAGGAGCCGTAAGTTTATACGGCTGTGACTCTTTTCTCGCGGATTATGTTGAAAAACAGTGTAACGATGCCGGTTTGCCTACTCATACGGATATTCCGTCGGATATAATTTATTCTATTGCATGCGGTGATAAAAAGAACGATGAAAACGGTATTACCGTTATTTTGCCGAAAGAATTCGGTCGTTGTGAAGTGAAAAAGATATCTCCGTATGAGTTTAAAAAACTGATAAAGGTCGGTTTATCAAAATGACCGTTTCTGTTTATCCGAAAAAACTGAACGGAACAGTAGAAATTCCTTCTTCAAAATCGCAGTTGCACAGATTACTTATCTGCGCGGCACTTGCCGGAGGCGCCGAAATTAAAATATCGGGAGAAATTTCCGATGATATCGCGGCAACGATTGACTGTATCGGGGAACTCGGGGTTTCATGCAAACTTAAAACCGGCGTGATATGTGTGAAAAAAATCCGGGAACCGTTCGAAAACGCGGGCTTTCGCTGCGGAGAAAGCGGGTCGACGCTCAGGTTTATGATGCCGATCGTCGGTGCTTTGGGTTACGGAGGACGTTTTTATCTCGATGACGGGCTGAGAAAAAGACCGCACGATGAAATAATCCGGATTCTATGTGAAAACGGGTGTAAAATTGCAGATGCGGGCTCTGAAATTTCCGTTTCGGGTAAATTGGCAGGGGATTGTTTTTCGGTTCGCGGTGATATTTCGTCGCAGTATATCAGTGGGCTTATTATGGCGCTCCCTCTTATCGGCGGCGGAAAGATAACGGTAACGGACGGATTGCAATCTGCAGATTATGTAAAACTGACAATGGAAACCGTTAAACTGTTCGGATGTCTTGCGGCTTTTGAATCCGGAAATACGATATCTGTTTCGGGTAAATATACAGAAAAATTTCTTTCCTTTACTTCCGGATCCGATGACAGTCTTGCCGTATTCTGGCGCGCTGCCAACATGTTGGGAAGCGACATAAGATTTGAGGAATCGGATCATCCGTTTTTGTTTTCAAATTCATCGGTGATTGACGGCTCTCAGATTCCGGATTACATCCCCGTTACGGCATTAACGGCGGCTGTCGGAACCGGAAAAACCGAATTTGTAAACTGCGGGAGATTGAGATATAAAGAAAGCGAAAGAATAAAATCAACCGTTAATCTTATCAATAATCTCGGCGGAAAAGCAACCGAAACAAATGACGGATTTTATGTTGAAGGGGTCTCCTGTTTTGCTGGCGGTTGTGTTAACGGCGAAAATGATCATCGCATAGTTATGACGGCGGCAATAGCATCCTGCATTTGTAAAAATCCAGTAATTATCAACGGCGCGGATGCCGTCAAAAAATCATATCCGTCTTTTTTTGAGGATTTCGTCGCACTCGGCGGAGCAGTAAAAGAGGTGTAAAATGGCATCGGTTTTTGGTTCAAAAATCAAAATAACAATAGACGGGAGTTCTCACGGACCTTATGTTTGCGGAACGTTGGAAGGATTTCCGAATGATATTGCCGTTGATCCGAATGAACTTGCCTGCTTTATGGCAAAGCGGTCTTCGGATGGCGTTTTCGGAACAAAAAGAATCGAATCGGATGCCCCGATTTTTTCTTCCGGATATATTAACGGGAAAACCGACGGAAACAAAATCGTTTTTGTAATAGAAAATAAAAATTATAATCCTGACGAATATGCAAATATCAAATATTTGCCGAGACCGTCCCACGCTGATTATGCGGCGTATGTGAAATACGGTGAAATTCCTTCGGGCGGGGGATGCTTTTCCGGACGTATGACTGCTCCGATGTGCGTTGCCGGTTTCTTCTGCATGGAGTATCTGAAAAAATACGGTGTGGAGATATCTGCTCATTTGTTGTCGGCAGGCGGAATTAACGATAAATCTTTAGATTCTCTGAAACCGGATATATCTGTTCTGAAAAATCTGAAAAAAAAGAAATTTCCCGTTATAGATCCGGAAATCGAGAAAAAAATTAAAAGCGAAATAAAAAAAGCCGCGTCCGACGGAGATTCGCTCGGCGGAATTGTTGAAGTTGCGGTATACGGACTTCCCGCGGGAATCGGCGGTCCGATGTATGAAGGTCTTGAAGGATTGATTTCACAGGCAATTTTTGCCATTCCGGGCGTAAAGGGAATAGAATTCGGCATCGGTTTCGGGATGGCAGATAAAAAAGGCAGTAACGCAAATGATGTTTTTACAATGGAAAGCGGTGAAATAAAAACCGTAACGAATAACTGCGGAGGTATTCTCGGCGGAATTTCTTCCGGAATGCCTTTGATTTTCAGAGCGGCGTTCAAACCCACGCCTTCAATTGCCGTAACTCAGGATACGGTTAATCTGAAAACCGGAGAAATTGAAAAATTAACCGTATGCGGCAGACATGACCCTTGTATCGCTGTTCGGGCAACGCCTGTTTGTGCTGCTGCGGCTGCAATGGCAATAGTAAACGGAGATTTCGGATGGAATTAGAGAAATACAGAATAGAAATAGATAGAATAGACAGTGAAATTGCCGCTCTTTTTGCAGAAAGAATGGCGGTCGCCGGTGAGATAGGCAGATATAAAAAAGAAAACGGTATGAGTATTACTGATGCCGGCAGGGAATCTGAGGTCGTTAAAAACGTTCGGAAATCAGCGGGCGAATATGCGGATTACGCAGCGGAGTTATACACGAAAGTATTTGAAATCAGTAAGAAATACCAACGGGAGGCAGAAAAGAAATGACCGGTTTTTCAGATAAAAAATTCGGACTGATCGGAAAGAATCTTGCACACAGTTATTCCGTGCCGATACACGGAATGCTTGCGGATTACGATTACCGCCTCTATCCTACGACACCTGAAAATCTCGGTTCTGTGATAGAAGAAGCGGAACTTGACGGTTTTAATGTCACCATTCCATATAAACAAAGTATTTTCGGTCTTTGTGACGCTGTTTCTTCCGCGGCAAAAGAGATCGGCGCGGTAAATACCGTTCGTATCACATCCAACGGCGGAATTTACGGATATAATACTGATGTTTTCGGTTTTGAATATACGCTTGACAGTATGGAACTTGATGTTACCGGAAAAAAAGTTCTCGTTCTCGGCAGCGGAGGCGCATCAAAGGCCGTATGTTACGTTCTGAAACAGAGAAACGCCGACTTTAAGGTGATTTCACGTAAGGGCGAAAACAATTATACCAATATCTACGATAATACGGAAACCGAAATCATCGTAAATGCCACACCTGTCGGAATGTATCCGAAGACGGACGGAAAACTGGTTGATCTGAACCGTTTTTCATCGCTTTGCGCCGTTATCGATTTGATATATAATCCGCTGAGAACACCGCTTCTTGCCGAAGCCGAGAAGCTCGGTATTTCTCATATGAACGGACTTCCGATGTTGGTTGCACAGGCAAAGAATTCTGCAGAGTTATTTACAGGGAATAAAATTGATAACGAAGTGATCGGCGATATAGTCGACGCTCTTCAACGGGCATGCCGGAATATAGTCCTTATCGGAATGCCGGGATGCGGAAAAACTACTGTCGGGAAAAAACTGGCAGAAAAACTTGACATGGAATTTGACGATACCGACGATTTGATTACGCAGACCACGGGAAAAACTCCGGAGTATATAATTTTAAATAAGGGCGAAAATTATTTCCGCAAGAAAGAATCGGCAGCGCTCAAATCGGTTTGTATGGAAAAAGGAAAAATAATCGCTACCGGCGGCGGATCCGTTACAGTTTCCGAAAATCGCGATATAATGCGTCAGAACGGTCTTGTTGTTTATATTAAACGTGATATTGAAAACCTTGTTACAGACGGAAGACCTCTTTCAAACGATTTGAAGAAACTTTACCGTGACCGAAAAGATTTATATGAAAGTTTTGCCGATATAGTCGTTGACGGAAACGGAAACGCCGACGAAACCGCAGCGTTAATAGAGGAACAATTATGAAAATATTAGTTATTAACGGCCCCAATCTGAATATGTTGGGGATTCGTGAACCCGATATTTACGGCAACAAGACTTACGAAGATCTTGAAAAATACATAAAACACAGGGCAAAAGAGAAAAAAATAAAAGTAAAAATCCTTCAGAGCAATTATGAGGGATCGATAATTATGGCAATTCAGCGGGCAAGAGGCAAATATAACGGAATCATTATTAATGCGGCAGCTTATACCCATACGAGTGTTGCGATCCTGGACGCTCTTAAAGCGGCGGAAGTGCCTGCCGTTGAGGTCCATCTTTCGGAAATATCCGAAAGAGAAGAATTCAGGCATTATTCGTATGTTTCGCTTTATGCCGAAAAAGTCATTGCGGGAAAAGGTTTTGACGGATACGGTGAAGCATTGGATTATTTGGTTGAAAAATACTTGACATAAAACAGACCTTTTGATATACTGATTTTAAAGAAACGAGGTAGATATTATGAGTAAAAACTACGAAGTGGCTAAAGAATTATACGCACAGATAGGCGTTGATACAGAAAAAGCGATTGAAACGCTTAACTCAATTACGATTTCAATGAATTGCTGGCAGGGTGATGATTTGGGCGGATATGAAATTGAAGACGGCAAGCTCTCCAGCGGCGGAATTCAGGCAACAGGTAATTATCCCGGAAGACCTAAAACACTGGAGCAACTGAAAGCTGATATTTCCAAGACCTTTACACTTATAGGCGGAAAGAAAAAGCTCAATCTTCATTCGATTTATCTTAATAACGGCGGCTCTTTCGTAGAAAGAAATAAGTTTGAGCCTCATCATTATGATACATGGATCGATTTCGCGAAGAAAGAAAATGTGGGACTTGATTTTAATCCTACGTTTTTCAGCCATGAAAAAGCAAAAGGCGATCAAACCCTTTCAAGTCCCGATAAGGCCATCAGGGATTATTGGATTGAACACGGTATTTGTTGCCGTAAAATAGGCGAATATCTCGGTAAAGAAATCGGACAGAGATGTGTTACCGACTTCTGGATGCCCGACGGTCTTAAAGATACTCCCATTGACAGAGAAGCACCGAGAATGAGACTCAAAGAATCTCTTGATACGATTTTCGCGGTGGATATAGATAAAAAATACAACGTTGATGCCGTGGAATCAAAACTTTTCGGTATCGGAACCGAAAGTTATGTCGTCGGTTCTCATGAATTCTATATGGCATACTGCCAGCAGAACAAAGACGTTATGGTATGTCTCGACGAAGGTCATTTCCATCCCAGCGAAGGAATCCATGATAAGCTTTCTGTTCTCGGAATGTTCTATAATGAATTTCTGCTTCATTTAAGCCGCGGTGTGCGTTGGGACAGTGACCATGTAGTTATTCTCGATGACGAGCTTCGTCTTATTGCACACGATATAATCGCTGCCAACCTGCTCGGAAAAGCAAATATTGCTACCGACTATTTCGACGCAAGCATCAACAGAATGACAGCATGGGTCGTTGGTATCAGAAGTATTCAGAAAGCTTTCCTTGCCGCTCTTCTCGAACCGATGGCAAAGTTCAAACAGATTGAACTTGAAGGCGATTACACTTCACGTCTTGCTCTTACGGAAGAAATGAAGGCAATGCCTTTCGGTATCGTTTACGATGAGTTCTGCGAAAGAAATAATGTTCCGAAGGGAATGGATTGGCTTCCCGAAGTCAAAGCTTACGAAAAATCAGTTCTTAATTACAGATAAAATAACAAAGAAGAGCATACCGGAAATAATCGGTATGCTCTTTTTTTATTTCTCATATTAAATTGTTTTGAGAACGGCAAGCGCGGAATCGGTAAGAAATGATGCCGCGGGTAACAGAACTTTGTGGCTCGGACACAGTTTTCCGTTATGCAGTCTTGCAATCAGTCCGTCATCTGTTGCGACTCCGAAAAGCGAATAACATATCGGCGCTTTTTCGGCATAGCATGCAAAATCTTCGGATATCATTACCGGAACACCGTCATAACATCCTTCCGGTCCGAAACGGTCGGAGACGGTTTCTTTGACGATATTTGTAAGTTTTGCGTTATTAAGAACGGGCGGACAACCGTTCTCTTCGTGGATTTCGGCGGTGCATCCGTATGATTTCGCTGTGTAAACCGCAATTTCATTTACGCGTGTAAGCATCGTTTTTTGTGATTCAGCCGAAAAACTCCGGAAACTTCCGAGAATCTCACAGGAATCGGGAATAACATTATCGCTGGTTCCCGCATGTATTGAACATACGGATAAAACTGCCGATTCCTGAGACGGAACGGAATGAGAGGTTATCGTTTGGAGCGCGTTGACTATCGCTGTTCCCGCGAGTATCGGGTCTTTGGTTTTTGACGGTGTGGATCCGTGCCCGCCTTTTCCGTTTACTGTTATTTTGAAACCGCATTTTGCAGCCATAACGGGGCCTTCCCATATTCCGACTTTGCCGAATGGGAAATCCGGCCATGCGTGCATCCCGAGAAACGCGTCCGGTTTAACATTGTTGAATAACGGACCGTCAAGAATCTTTCGTGCGCCGCTTACCGATTCTTCCGCGGGTTGAAAAAGAAACAGAATATTCCCCGTGAGTTCATTTTGCTTTTCAGTCAGTAATGACGCGCATCCCAGCGTTGCCGTCATATGAATGTCATGGCAGCAGGCGTGCATTTTCCCCGGATTAAGCGAAGTATAGTCGACATTTGTTTTCTCTGTAACCGGGAGTGCATCGATATCGGAACGGATTACAACCGTAGGTCCCGGTTTTGAACCGCGAAGCAGGGCTGCGGCGCCGGTTTCAAGACCGATGTCAATTAAGTCAAGACCGAGAGCGGATAATTCTCTTTTAACAATTTTTGTTGTTTCGGTTTCCGTAAATCCGAGCTCGGGATGACTGTGTATTTCTTTCCGAAGTGAGATGAGTTTTTCTTCGGTGTATTTCATATCGTTCCTCAAATGTTTTCGTGAATGATTCTTTCTATTTCGGTTCTCTTTGCCATTATATCTTTTGCAAGCGCGATTTGCGCACGTGTCCGAACAAGATTATGCTCCGGATAATTGATTTTGAAGTATTCGTCTCCGACGATATAGTCATCAAGGAAACGAACCGCCAACTCCAATGTAAGCGTAAATGCGCTTCTTCCGAGAGTGTCTATCTCATTTTTTGTAAGGGTATTTTTTGTTTCCGATAAGAATCCTTTTGTGAATGCTTCGAAAGTTTCAAGGTCAAAAGATATTTTATCCGTGTCCGGACAGTCTTCTTCGACTGTATTGCAGGCAAATCTGACAGCATCTCCGAAATCGTTGCCTACGAGTGACGGCATGACTGTGTCGAGGTCAATTATACAGATAGGATTTCCGGTTTCGGTATCAAACAGGACGTTATTGATTTTTGTGTCGTTATGGGTTACACGTATAGGAAGCTCTCCCCGCGCCTGCATATCGATCATCATAACGGCATCGTCGAAAACCGATCTGATGTAATCGAGTTCGTCTTTCACTTCTTTTACTCTGCCGACTTTGTCTTCTTTTTCATCGGCAAACAGTTTTTCGAGACGACGGCGGGTATTGTGAAAGCCCGGAATTGTTTCGGTTAATTCTTCTGCGGGAAAATCTGCGAGATCCTTTTGAAATTCACCGAATGCTTTTCCGGTTTTATAAACGGTTTCTTTGTTTGGAGAAACCATATATGTTACCGAAGGAATAAAGTTGATAAGTCTCCAGTATTCTCCGTCCGAATGTAAAAAAGATTCTCCGCTTTTTGTCGGATATACTTTGATTTGCATTTTACCGGGATATTTTTTTTCGGTATGAGCGAGAATTCGCGTTATATTGCTCATAAGACCTTCGATATCTCTGAAAACGAAGTTGTTGATTTTCTGCAGAATATAATCGTTTTTAATTCCGTTGATACGGTATGTTTTATTGATATTTCCCTGTTCGATAACAGAGTAGGAAACAAAAGTATCTTCGACTTTGAATTGAGCGAAAATGTCCGAAAGGATTTTTTTCATGCAGGGACTCCTTAATTATTTATCATATCGGCGATTTTCCAACCGCTGTCGGTTCTGAGCAAAAGGACTGAAAAACTGCCGTGCGTTATTATTTCTTTATAGATGGTTTTGACGTTGTAATCGAATGATATGTCTGCTATGGCCTGATTCGGTGAATATTCTTTGTATGAATTGATTATCATATCGGTTACTTCGATATTTTCGTAAGGCGGCTGAGTCATTTTCCAGTCGCTGTGATATTTTTTAAACCGGGCGGCATAATCGCTCTTTTTGAGAACATATTCAAGAAACGTTTCTGCCGGGTATTGCATTCCGACTGTTTCGATATATGAGTTCATCGCTTCGGTAACAAAAAGAGAAACTTCTTCGCCGAATACCGCTCTCCTCGAGCAGGTAACGGTTTTCCCGTCATCCGATGTGATGCAATCAAATTCTTCTCCGTTGAGGGGAATGAATTCGAACGACGGTTCGGAAAGAAACCCTCCGACACGGTATGTTATAAACTCCGGAGCGGGAATGTCGTTGAAAACAGGATAGTCTTCCGCTTCATATGTGTCTGTAATATGATTTTCGTCGATATGTTTTCCGTTAACATATACCGAATAACCGAGCGGAACGGTAATTGTATATTCGTCGGTTCCGGAAACAGATTGCGTTTCGCATATCTGCCACGTATCAAATCCGTGAGCTGTAACATTTCCTGCTTTTTCGAGTATGACGTATCCCACACGCTCTTCACCGATATACAGGTTGTATCTCATTCTGTTTTTGCCTTCGTAAGATGTGCTTTCAAAATAAGAAATATTTGATCCTTCGGGATATGTCTGCCTCATTAATCCGATAAAATCTTCTTCCGAACAAAATTCCGATGGGGTAAATCCGGAGAATTTAAGTGTTGTGTCAAATTTGCCGGCCTGCAAGCGCGTTATGTAATCTTCCACGACATTATACGGACTGCTGCTTTCGAATTCATAGGTATATTCGTCAACAATATTGAAGAAACGGAAGAAGACGATAATAAGCGCTATGACGAAAACAGCGAAAATACCGTAAAAAACAACGGTGCCGACATGTGATCGTTTCTTTTTACTCATTGTTTTCCGCCTCCTCTGTCCGTGTTACATAGAAAGCGGTGGCCATTCTTCCGGGACCGTAAAGAGAACAACAATTTGTAATCGCTTGGTTATCATAAATCATTACCGACGATGATCCGCCATCAAGATTACATGCGTTTACCGCGCCGTAATCAAGCATGATGTTAATCAGATCCTGATAAGACGCTCCGAGGCTTGACGGCTGTCTTCCGTCAACCACAAGCAAAAGAACAGCTCCGTCCTGACGCTGTCCGATAGCCGTATGTGGATTAAGACCTTTTTTGTATTTGCCGATATCGCACGGAACGCCGTCTTTTACAAGAATCGGCGAGAAGGCGACGGCATCACGCAGATTTAATTCCTCTGCTTCAAGACGGCTCATTTTGCCGACTATGAGTTTATTATCGTAACCGAAACCGACTACGCTGTATTGTTTGTCGTAATCGCCGTAAACCGTTTCGCCGTTGCTTATCGTGAGCCCGAGAGGAACG
>JAZQQT010000146.1:0-5460 GCA_045629205.1 Eubacteriales bacterium | reverse complement strand
CAATATAGCCGTTTCCGGTGCTTGATTTCCAAGCATCAAGGTTTTCAATCGGAATAAGTCCGGTCGCATCCTCAAAATACTCATGGCAGGCATCGTCCGAATCCTTACACTCGTAATAATCTTTGAAGCCGGATGCCGTTTCGGTCGGTGCTTGACCGGTAACCTTTATAAGGTTATGGATGTGAGTAACCTTGATCTTTACCTTGCAAGAAACGGTATTGTAATCATTCGTATCTGCTGGGGTAAAGGTTACATCATATTCGGTTATTTCACTGTCATCTATACCCGGCACCGTATCGGGATTTGTCCACTCAAACAGACCGCCGACCTCTGAGCTGTCAGTACTTGAAATCTGAACATAACCGCCGAAAAGTGTGCTGTCCGAAAGCTTCTTGCCATACTCGATATCGTTTGGAGCAGGGGTGGTCTTGATATACGGTGTCGCCTTGTCGATATTGAATTCGACCTGTGCGGCTTTTACACCGACTCTGATCATCACTACATATCCTTCAGCTGCAGCAATGGGATCACCATCCAATCCGTCAAGCCACGGAGTTTCAGGCTTATCGAGATAGTATTCAAATGTCGGCAATTCCAGTCCGGCACCCGTCCAGGCATCCGCTTCGCCGTCTGCGAAGGTGAATACCTTAGCGCTTCCATCATAGACAAGGCTTGTCGGAGCGGTCAAGGTAAGTGTGAGGGGGTGGGTATCGTAGCCATCGTCACAGCCCTCCGTGCAGGTGGCAGTGATCTTGTTGTCGTTTACCGTGTAAGTGAAGGAGTGGGTATGAGCTTCCTCAAACTCCGCCGTAACGGTGACGTTTTGTGCAGGCATTGTGAAGATGTATTTACCCTGTGTGTCCGCTTTAATTTCTACACTGTCTTCCGCTGCAGGATTGGGGGCACTGATCAGCATTTTCTTGGGAGCCGATACAAACATCAACCGCATCTTCTTTGTTTCGCTTCCATTTTGTGCCTCTTCTACGGGTAAAATATCGTAAATATTATTAGCTATACAGTATTCACTCAACGCCTCTATCCATTCATATGAAATCAAGCCCTTACCCAAAGCGATATCCAAATATTGCAGATTATAGTCATAATAGTCCGCCTTATTAAAACCTTTATACTTTAGAACCTTTTCCGGCGGAGTCAAACCGTAATCTTCTATATCTTTTTTCATAAGCTCCGCATCATATTTCATCTGATTATCATACTCAAACAGGTTTGCGATTTTTTCAAATGTTCCGTCGCACATAGAAAGCATACCGTTTGACAGATGGTTAAGGTGCTTGCTTGTTGCAACCGCATAAGCATCAATGCAGTTATTCATTATTTCAATATTTTTTAATTCAAGTCGGCTATCGGTATCCGCATTGTAGAAATGATGCCCGATATAGTCCTGTGCATTTCCGACATTGATAAATACATACCTGTTTTCATCGCAATCATAGAAGCCATGTGCTTCAATTACCGTAACATTTATATCGCCCTCAAAGGTCAAAGTAAAAGCATTTGCGGCATTTTTGCTTTCCCAAATAAAGCAAACAGGTGACGAGGACACTTCGCCCTTTTCATGGTCAAATGTTCGGATAACATCGCCGATTTCCAAATCTTCAACCTTTTTTTGCTCGCCGTTATACATGGTAATCACCGTTCCGGCGGCAACACACGCGGACGCTTGATATGTACCGTTCCAGGTTGTATTTGCCGTATTCGCAAAAGTAACGGAATTAAGTGTGCCGTTTTCCCCTTTCATAAAGAAGGTTACCGTAACGGTGCCGTTTTTATAAACATAATTTTCGTCTTCGTCAGCCGAAACAACCGCATCAGTATTTATACCAAAGCTCTTATCCGGAATTCCGGCATCAGTGTAAAAGAAAAGTTTTGTCTTGTCATACGAGATATAGCATAACTGGTCGAGCATGGCAGACTTCCATGCGGTTGCCGGTGCTCCCGATGCATCGGTTTCGGCAGCCGGAAATTCTTCAGGCAGAATATCGGCAACGGTCTTGGGTGTCGGTGAATATACTAAACTCTTGAGTTTATAGCCGTTATTCGGAACAACGGTCACTTCAACCTTGTCACCCTCTGCGGCCGTCTCGTCAACGGTGATATAGCCGTGATTCGTTTCTTTGGCACTTTCCGGCGAGCCGTTGGTGATGGCGTAGGTGGCGGAAGCGGCTACTTTCTTAAAATTCTCCATAGAGCCGAACCTTCCGAGACATACGGTCGAATTATACACGTCATAATGTCCTGACGTGCCTTTTGACTGATCAAGACGGTTGTTCGTATCGCAGGGGGCGACCACCAGCCAGATGTATGGCTTATCGGCACCGAGGAATTTTACGGCATTGATTTTTGACGGGATGATTGTGATTTCAAACGTATCACTGTCAAGTTTCTTAAATGTAGCGCCGGGGCATGCGGAGACCTCAGAGGCGCCGTTTGCTTTGATGCAGTATCCGTCATAGAGTTTGAAGCCCTCGGCATCGAATTCGTTGATATCAACTCTTATCGGTGCAGTCTCGCCGCTGCTCCCCGCCAGAATAAACATATCCCAACGGGTAACATTGTCTGATGCGTTAACATCTTCTTTGAAGATGATGCTGTCTGTCGTTAAGGTGAGATCATAAGGTCTGTACACTTTCACGGATGTTTCCGCAAATACCGTCATCGGCAGGAGCGACACGACCATGAGGGCTGCCAATAAAATGCTTAAAAGTCTCTTTTTCATAATATAAAAATCCTTTTCGCAGAATTTGTTTCTATGTCCTCAGGCTTGCGCCTGTTTGAAGAAGTCAGTGCGTCACCCACCGGGCGAAAGCCCCGAATGAAACGCAAAAAAGAGACCTGTCATCATAGGCGCATCCCTCCCATAGGACGCTCTCCGGGGTCCCCGAAAAATCGAAGATTTTTTGGGGAGAGGAGGAGCGACACAGCGAGTGAGCTTTCGCACCTGTGCGGAAGCGAAGGATACGCAGTCCGCGACGACGAGGTCTCTCGGTTTTTTATAAAATTGTGCAGAATTTTTGCCGAAAAGGGGTTGACAAAAGAGCGCAGAGAAACTACGCTTTGATTGATTGATTGTGCCGTCAGAATTGTCGCATCAACCTCCATCGCTGTCAAGTCCTTCCCGTAAATTTTCCGTAAAAATGGGTATAAAATCCCTACCCATAGATATACAAAAGTATGTATAGCATATTTTCCCTATGAAATCAACGATTTTCGGAAAGATTTCGCAGATAAGTCGGACTTTTGTTATTCGTCTGAGCAGAACCTCGCCGCGCACACATTGAGTGTGCCGCCTTTGCGTTCCAGCACCTTGCCGGAGAGCAGTAAAATATAGGACTTGCCGAGAGAGGAGCTGCCGAGATACGCTTCGATGTTGGTTATCGGCAGAACACACCATCCCCGCTGTTTTTTTCGTTCAGTTCTTCGAGTGTTATATCCATTTCAACACGCCTATCTGAGAGATTCGAATTTATCCGCCAGCCGGCGGGCGACTCTGCCCATTTCCATAACGCCGTCGACATAATTGTTTTCGTTATATCTCTCGAGATGCCGATCGGACTCGAGTGTAAGATATCCGTCATATTGCACGTCTTTGAGAGCGCGGAGAACGGCATCGAAATCCATTTTGCCGTAGCCCGGAAGCCAATGGGAATCGTATTTGAGGTCGTTATCGTGAACGTGAAGCGCCTTAAGACGGGGACCGAGCGCCCTTATCATTTCGGCGGCGCTTGTTCCGAGTCCGAACATTTCGGCGTGCCCGAGATCGAGGCAGGCAACGAAAAAGGGATCGTTTACCGCATCGAGATGGGCGTTAAAGCTTTCGGGGTCGGAGCATGCCGCCGCGGAAGCGTGGTCGTTTTCGTCGTCCCAGCACCACATGTTTTCGGCGGCGATCATGACCCCGTTTTCTTTGGCTATGGGCAGAAGCTCGTTATATATTTCGGCATTCTTGTCTGCAGATTCTTCGTTCATCGGGTGGATAATACAGATATTTCCGCCCGCCTCCGCCGTGCATTCGAGGGATCTTTTGAAATAATCCTTCATCTTAGGAAGCCCGAGATTCGGAAAAGGGGCGTGAGACTGATTGCAGGTTATGCCGTTATCAAGTCCGATTTGTCTGAGACGGCGGGCAAAGGCAAGATAATTGCCGACCGCGAACCTGGGATTGCCGTCCTTCATAACGCCTGTCCCCCAGTCGTAATCTATCATATTGAAAAGCGAAAAATCCCACGCGTCAAAGCCGGCGCGGGCACAGAGCTCTACCGCTTTTTCCTCACCGCAGAAATTTTTAACAGAACCTATTTCGGTTGAAATTTTCATATTTGCCACCTTGTCTTCAAAAAAGATTTTTCAATATAATTATAGCATAATCAGCGCATTATTTCAAGGATTTTTTGATGACAGCGGATTATTTCGACTCTGAAGCTCTGTTTGCATTTTTCGGAGCAGTTCACGCACCGCGGATTGTATTTCAGTTTTTTGCCGTCTTTGAAAAAGACCGATTCCGATACGGTTTTCATCATATCAGCGGTTTTCTCCGTCGACATATCTGTAATACTCCTCGTCGCTCATCTTTGAGTAATCGGGAGCGCGGCGTTCACGGTATTCGGGCGCCGAACTGACAGTTTCACCGCTGTCGAAAAGCCAGGGATTTTCCCTTCTGAGGGATGCGACTATCCCGTCGGCATCGGCGAGACAGCCGTCCTTATCGTATTCGGCAGAAGACAGATCCGTCATTGCCTCGGCGGCAGCCATACTGCGGACTCCCGCCTTTGTAAGCGCCAGACGGAACGAAAACTTTCTTCTTTCGTCCGCGATCTGTTCTTCGAGTTCTTTTATCCGCGGATCCGCCGGCGTTCCGGTCATTGCTTTATCGGTGTTTTCAACATCTGCGTTTTCAATATTTTCAACTTTTTCAATCTTTTCAATCATTTCAATATAATTATCCATATTTACCTCTTTTTAGTAATATCGTTACGGTCTGATAACATTGGGGTCGTAGCGTTCCGCCGTGACCGAGTAATCAAAGCCGTTTTTAAGTGTGATTTTTATTTCTTTTACAACGTATGGCTGATAAATGTTCGCTCCGATGTCCCTGAACCAGACACGTGAATAGAGCGCGGCTCCGGTCTCACCGGTGTCAAACCGCAGCGTTTCGAGTTCGGTATTGTGAGCTCCGAGCACCGCCGAGGCAGCCATACCGCAGGCAACTGCGCTTTCGAGCCGTTTGTTTACCGTTATTCCGCCGTATTTGCCCGTTCCGAAAAGCGCCGCCATACGGCTCTCCTCCGAAGGTGTCCTCGCCGATATCCAGACTCCGTTCCCTACAGCGGTGTGCGAATTGCGGTAGCCCGAAAGCGTCTTTGTGAGTGTCAAGTTTCTCACCTTGTCGGATACGGTATTCGCGTTGATATACAGTCCGGATTCGCCTACGTCGATCGAGGA
>JAZQQT010000145.1:0-8972 GCA_045629205.1 Eubacteriales bacterium | reverse complement strand
TTGTTTCCATACCGTTCCGTTTTCCTTCCGTTTTTTGAGATGCCGATTATTTTTCGCGTTTGTCACCCTTTAAGAAACGGGTGACTTTTTTATACGCTCTTACCATTTTGGGGAGACCGTTTTTGATAAATTTATATCCCGATTCCGAGATGACGAGGTCGAACTCGCCGTAATATTCGGCAAGGAGCGGGCAGAATTTGGATTTGAATTCGTATAGTCCGTCCTGTAAATCCCCTTCCACGCCTCCGAGATTTATGCCGTCACAGTTACGATCAACGCAATAAAGCATGGCGTCGTAAAGACAGCTTGTGGTGATGTGAAATGCGGAGAAAATGCCGTTTTCTTCGCGGATGTAAAGTTCGCCGTTATTAAACGCATCAATATGATGTTCCAGCGTGCATCCGCCGACAATAAGGTTAACATGGGTCAGAGATTTGTTGCCTGCGGCGGCAACCTGCGAAAGATAATAGGCGGCATCCTCCGAAAAACTGTTGCCGATGGATAAAAGTTTCATTGTCCCTCCGTAAATTCAACATTTATTCTTTGTATTTTATATCATATTCCGGACTTTTTTACAAGATGCAAATTCGTTTATCCGAAAGAACAAACATCATTTTTTAAATACTTGACAATCATATACATAAGTAATAATATATAGAGTGATTTTTACAATACAAATTCTCCAAAAAGGAGCACACAAGTGAAAAAGAAAATTTTATGTATCTGCCTGATTATAATGACCGTTCTGCTTTGCTCATGCAAAAAAGAAAGCACGGATATCAAAGCCGTTGATTTCGGTGAATACACAATTGAAGAAGTTATCGCGTGGGCAAACGAAAATGATGCCGCACCGTTGTTCGGCTTTGTATATTCAACCGATTCCGAAAAAGCATACGGCACCGTTATTTCGCAGAGCGTTGAACCCGGAAAATCCATCACGGACGGCATAGAAATCACGGTATCGACAAAGCCGAGGCTTACCGACGGTTCCGATACGGCAGTAGTTCCCAATGTTATCGGTCAGGACATTTCATCAGCCCGTGAAAAAATTTCCTCTCTCGGATTTACAATAGATACGAAATACGAGAACTCCTCAAAAGAAAAAGACATCGTTCTTTTTTCCGATCCCCTGCCCGGCATAAAGGCGAAAACCAATTCGGTTATAACACTGACGCTCTCTTCGGGCAAGGCAAAAGAATCTACGGTATCGATCATACTTGATTTCGACGGACTGTCCGAAGAGGATCACACAATAAAGGTTTACGTTGACGGAGAGCTTGACAGATCAAAAACCGTTTGTCTCGATTCATCCGTGACCCGCAAAACATTCAAATTCTCCGGCTCCGGCAAAAAAGAAATAAAGTTCAAGATCAATAACGAGGTTTTTGCCGTTTACGATGTCGATTTCGGAACAAGCGAGATCAATAAAATCGGTTAATAAAAAGCATATTACATTTTTTATTTATTCAACCATACGGAGGGAATATGAAATCGTTAAAAAAATTAATTTCAATTCTGCTGATCGCATCTGTCCTTTTCTCGCTTTGCGCCTGCGCCAAGCCGACAGAACCGGAGAAGCAGGAAGAAAAAACGGATATATATAACAATCTGATGGAGCTTAACGCCGAAATCGGTTTTGATAAAACGCTTACCGTTACAGCAACCGCCGAAGCCGACACATTTGCGGATTCGATCTCCGCTTCGGATATAGATGCTGCGATACGATTCATCGATTCCGAAACGATCAACATCAAGCCGGAGAATATCGAGCTGATTTCACCGACTGCCGTAAAATTCACATACACGGTCGCAAAGGATGTTGCGATGGTCTCAGTAAGAATCAACGGGGAAGCCGCGATTGACGGCAAAGAGCATCTCGGCACTACAGACAGTATCTTTCATAACTTAGGCGCAGTTGATGAAGATATAGCGAATGACGTAAAAGCATTAAAGGACATGCTTGAAAAAGGCGTAATCGATTATGCTCAAAGCGCGATTTCCGCCGGCGTTTCGGCATACGGACTGCTTCAGACGCTCGGACTTGTGGAAGACAAGAAGAAGACACAGATAGAGGTTATTCAGAAGAGCGTCGAACAGGTTTCAAGCCAGCTTGACACCCTCAACATAAAACTTGACACGGTATACAAGAGCCTAAAGGCGGAACTTGACAAAATAAAAAATATCGCAAAAGAAAACCTCAGAATGTCATACGCTTCGGCATGGATAGATTTTAAAACGAACTATCTCGAAAAAAACGGCGGTATCTTACAGCAGATACTGAGATTCGGCAACAAATATTCCACGTCTTTCTGCGATTTTGCTTCCAAGACGTCCGGCACATTCAACATTTATTATGACACAAACGGTAACGTGACGGTTCCGCTCAGCTCCATAAAGCCCGAAACCGGCGACTGGATTTCAATCGACGGAACTGCCGTTGACGATTCAAAAACAATTTCGTTTGAAATAAACGAAAACACTTTCAGAAACTCCGCGGCGCTAAAAATAAAAAGTATAGACAACGAAACCTATATGAAGGCGTTTTCGGACGACCTGAAAGCGGCTCTTAAAGCATACGGAATTGAAGATGCAAACATGGATGCGATTCTTGCCGACGCTCTTTCCGCCGTTTCAATCGAAGCAACAATGAACACAATGAACAGCGACGGAGAAAACGGCACTCTGGCAGATGATATCATATATAACTTCACTCTCTTCTGCGAAAGACTGGAAGACAAGAACCTCAATCCCATAGATACTTATCACAATCTGATTTATACGCACTATAATTTCCAAAGCGAAGCGCTTGCCGATATAGAAGCATTCAATATATATATCCTTACCATGGCCGCGCAGGGTTCAGCCTACGCCGAGCTTGCGGCAAAATTCGGCAGCGTTCAGGAATCAAAGAAAAACGACGTAAAAGACAAAGAAAAGAGCGTAGCCGCTTTCTTTGACACCCACGACGGTCTTATGCCCGATAAAGAGGGCGCATTATATTGCTACACGACCGGCTCCTATGTTGCCGGAACGCAGTATAAACTTACAAGCACGTCACATGCATACGAGCTTCTGAAAGACCGCGTATTCTGGGTATCGGGCGCTCTTACCGGTTACAAACTGACCATGGAATGGAACAAGCCGCTTAAAAATATTATCGATACAGATGCGCTTCAGGACATGTATGCCGTTTACATTTCACTTTATCAGAACGGCTTTACCGCCCTTTCTTTCCGCGACTACTTTACGGAAAAGCTCTGCTCATCCTCAAGATATCAAAACGATATAATCAACAGAAAAGCGACCGGACTCATTTCCGGTATCGGAATCGAGAAAAGAAACTTCTCGCTTGACGGAAGCACAAAGCTGCTTTGCTACTGGGATGCCTTTTTCGGAAGATACAAAGACAGCCACGGCGCAGTCATTTCAAGCGCCTGCGACTATTTCACCGTGGGCAAGGAGTTCAGAATAGGAACGGAATCCACCGACAGCAGCGCAAACAAGTCCTATTTCGTCGAACACAGCAGTATGTACGGCGACGTAATGGATCTGAAGACCTGCGAATTCTTTTCGGATAAACAGCTGGTTTCCCACGCGATTTACGCCGAGGATCACGGCCACTGGTCGGTTGCCGAAATCTGGCATTTTGTCGGAGCGGCCGACCTTTCCGACAAAAACGATTGGTATGATGTTGACTGGGACGCATCCTCCGGTTTCTTCTATGTTCCTATCGACAATCGCGGCAGCGAGGAAGTTGAAATCGTAACACAGGAAGCCGTTTTCTGGGCAATAGTAAATGTCACCGATTGATTCGGATACGAAAAAATGCACACGTTTCGCGCACAGACGAAATAATACAAAGATACCCGCTGAACATTTTCAGCGGGTATCTTTCTGCCGGACAAACCGGAAATTTACATCGAAAAAACAGCACGTTCATTCACTGTAAATACGATTGTATATGCAGTCCGGAACAATGCCGTAATACTCCGGTTCCGCATATATACGATTATGATTAAAAAAGGCTCATTCTTCGCCCGGTGTTTTGAAGGAATCGGCAAGACCGTCTTTGACGAGGTCTCCGGTCAGCGTCTTGGCTCCGTCAACAAGGGATCCCTTGGTCACTTCGACACCCTCGGTCAATGCGTTCTTGATTGCATCGTCTGCAGCATCGCCCATAACGTTTTTCACACCCTCGCCGACCATATCCATACCTACGTCAACACCGGTATTGACCAGCCCTTTGCCGATGCCGCCCATCACGGCCTCGGTCATATTCTTGTCGTTGATTGTGGCATTCATGGCTTCCTTATATGTCTCGCCAACAACGTTTGCCACAAGTTTGTTTGCCGCGCCGTCCACATTGTCCTGAACGACGCCTATCGTGCCTTCGATCGCACCCTGCGCAATGCCCACAGCTACGTTTTTGTCATAGGCGATCGCCTCGGATGTTCGCGCCAACGTGTTCTTTGCCATCGTATAACCGGCTTTGATATCCTTTCGTCCGGTAACATCGGCGAGCACGTCAACAGATGTGTCGGCAACCGTCTCCACGGTTTCAAGATATTCCTGCTTGTTCCCGAGTTCGCCATCGATCTCCATATATTCGCAGGATTCAATCTCGGCCTTTCCCTGCTCATAGCCGATTTTCGCACGGATATCATCTTCATCGCCGGATTTGACACCGTATTTTTCGCCGAGTTTTTCTACATATTCGTCGTGTGCGGTTTGCTTTGCCTTTTCCGCTGCGTATTCCTCAGCATAGTCGGAAAGTCCCTGATTGTCCTTGCGCTGATCCGCTATTGCTTCATTTGCCGATGCCGCATCCTGTCTGATCACGGCAGCGTTCTCCGCACGGCTTTCGAGAGCGGATTTCAGTTCGGATCCGGTATAGGTCGCACCGGTAAGCGGATTTGTATAAGTCCCGTCCCCGTTATTTTTATAGAGCCGTTTTTCGCCGGTTGCCGGATCTGTGACGTGCAGATCGCCGTCTGCATCGCGGCTGATATCCGGACCGAGATCGTCATTATCCGACAGAAGGCTTTCCTCTGCTTCGGCACCGGTATTGACGAGCACCTGAGCCGCTGCCGAACCCGCAGTGCTTGCCGCCGCGGATGCGGCAACAGCACCTCCTCCGCCCAGAATGGCGGTGATCAGCGCGATCATGACTACTGCCGCGGGAGAGGCGGGCAGATCAAGATAGTCGGGATTGTGCGAAAGCTCTTTCTGAATATCGGAATCCGCCCATGTGATCTCACCGTCCATATCAAAGTCCATAAGATCCGGGAATGGCTGACCGTATTTGTTGGTCCGACCGTTAGAATATGTGAGTCTGCCGCGATAAGGAATATATCCGTCATCATCTTTTTCATCCGTATCAGACGAAGAAACGGTATTGCCGTTAAAACCGTATAACGTAAAGCCCTGAGAAAAATGAGATGCGCTCTCGCTCCAATATGTGTAGCTGTCCGGATCCTCCGTTCCTTCGGGATAATTCCGGCGGACGCATTTCGAATCTGTCGAAGTGACCTTAAGTCCTCCGTTCTGTTCGTTCTTTGAATTGAATGAGAGGTTCAGTTCAAACGATTTCATATCATGTATGTATGTTTTTGTTTTGCCGTTTTTCACACTTATTAAAGAGGTCGAAATACCATCCCCGATTTTTGCGAAAAAGACTGCTTGATACCCGGTTGTATTGTCGGGATTCTTGACAATTCCGTCTCCCGAAAAAACGATTTCCGGAACGGTAACGGAATATTCGGTTTCCCCTTCCGTGTAGGAATAATTGTATCCCGGCAATGTAAATGTATACTTACCGTCGGAGTCGGCTGATACCTCTATGTTTCCGGCCTTGTAAAAGGAATAATACATCCACGCGTCCCAATCGTTGTAATGATATCCGTATGTTTCCTTATTCTCCTTATAAAACGGATCGATCACAAGAGTATATGATTCTCCGGCTGCGAATACGGCATCGGAAAACACAGAAACGCAGATAAAAGCGACAAATACGGCAGCCACGACACTCTTTTTTCCGGCAAAAGGAATAATAATACCTGCCGCAATCAGCAAAATACCGAGAATGACGATGAGAATCGGCAAACGGACAAAAGTAATCGGCAGTCCGACCGCAAATCCAAGCGAAAAGCCCGTTATCACGCGGTTGACTGTCGTAATTGACGGTGTTTTTCCGCCGGAGAGCTTACCCATGACACCAAAGACCAACGAAAACAGAATACCGTTCTTTTTACCGATCGCAGAAAGCGCTCCGACCGCCGAGACAACGGCAACGGCACAGTTTACGGGGCTTGATGTGATATTGAAAAACCAGTAAAGCAGCAAACCTATTCCACCGCCGATAAAAAGAGGAGCAACGGCATTCATTCCGTCTGCGAATATCCCCTTTCCACCTTTTTTCAGACCGGAGAAGGGATTTTTCTTTTCACAGATCGAAAGGACGACGGAATTAACTACCGCAGCAAATATGGCTTTTCCGAAGATCCCGCCCACCGTTCCGAAAAATCCGCCGAACATTCCGCCGTTCGCATATGTAAGCGTGTAGAAAAACCTCAGCACGGGGATATTGGCGCCGAATCCGGACATCAGAGAAAACACAAGCCATATCCCACAAAGGACAAAGGTCGGGATCAGTTTTTTCGGATTTTTCAAAAGATTCAGGATTTCCGTCCGCAAAGCCCGGAAAAAACCGGGATTGTTTCTGTCGCCCGCAGATATGCTTTGGGATTGCTTTTTCATTTTCATTACCTCCGTTTAGTCGTAATTTATCGATATACTGCATATTTGTTTGATATGGTCTGAAAGTTCGGAAAACATTCTTGTCAACCTGCAGAAATCTGAAAGTGCAGATTTTTTTATGTTATGCTTTTTTTTACATCAAACCTTTTCGGAATAGTTCTGCCAGTCGGCGAGGCGGAATGTATTGTTCGGAAGAACCTCGATGACGCCCATCTTTTTGATCGCTTCGAAACACTGTGAAGCGATCAACATATCCGAAAGACAGCAATCCTCGCCATAGATAAAGTCGATGTTAACTATATACGGCTCGGCGCTGTGCCGCTGATGATTATACAGCTTTTCGAGGGCGTTGTGAACGATTTCGGAAACGAGACCGGCTTTATACGGAAAGTCGATACCGTAACGTTTGCAGAAGGCATCGACAAGAATTATCTGGCATCTCTGCTCCGGAGGACCGAATGTTCCGACCCACGTGTTATAGGCGGGGACAGGCTTATATAATGCGTCGAGTCGGGAAAAAAGTTCTTGCTTGCCGAGACTGTCCGCCTCTGCTTCAAGCTTATCAAATTCAACGCGGAAAGCGGAGAAAATCTTGATCTGTCTTATGTGAGGCAGAACGGCGTCGAGAATATCGCAGGGGTCATAAGGCAGTGTAAGTCCGGAAACGAGGGTGTGATCACCGCGGATTTTAATGAGAAATTCCTCGACCTTTTCCGCCCTTTCGTATATGCTCTGCCGATTATTACCGGTCAAAAAGACATGCTCGGGGTACCTCCACCAATAGGTTTCCCATCTGTCACCCGAGCGGGCATCCTGAATGAGAGAAAGCATTCCGTAAATTTCGTTTTCGTAATCAGGCAGGAATTTTCTGCTTATTTCACGCAGAAGTTCGTCGGTATCGCGGTCGGGATCTATAAGAAGCTGCGCCGCGCAATACTCCGAAAACAGATTGATGACATGGGTGGCGTCCATCTCTGACCAGTATTCGGGAACGGTTATGTCGTCGGCAGCGCTTCTGATGCGGTTATAGACATCTTTGAGAACGCGGGCATTAACGTTCATTGAGGCAAGCTGGTCTGTTTCGTATTCCGCCGTATACCATCCCCAAACACCGAGCGAGAAGCCCTTACCTATAGCATTTTTACGATACTGTCTGCGTTTTTCCTCGCTGTCGGGCATCCATAACGACAGTTCAAGCAGCATATGTCCGTCGAGACCGCTGTTTACGAGGTCGTCGATGTATCCTTCGGAAGCGTCCCACGTATCGACTCCGAATTTAAGATCGGGATTTCTTGCGAGGCATTTGCTTTCGAGGAGCCTGACGTATCTGATGACGTCCTTGCTGTCGCCGAGATGTCCCGGATCGTAAAAATGGAAAATCAACCGGTCGGCGTTTTCCGCCAGCTCGGCATATTTATCGTAATAACGGCTGAAAAGCCTGAAATATTTCGGGTTATCGTAAACGTCGGGAGTGGTGAAATTGAAATCGGCATCACCGTCATGCCATCCGTAATCGGTAAAGCATGCCGCCCATACCCAAACCGTTACTTTCTGCCCGTATTTTTTTGCGGCGGCGATAAATTTCTTTAACTGACCGTGAGCGGCATCGACCGAGCCGCAGGCAGCCCAGACCGCGCAGTTATCGAGAATCTGTATTCCGGTAAAACCGAGTTCTCCCATCATTTTTACATAGCGGTCGATCTGTTCGTCTGACGCTCTGAGAATATCGAGTATTCTGTTTGCCTTGTGGTTGAAATACTCGCCTCTGACTATTTCGGGAACCCAGCAGCAAAAAGCGTATTCTCTTTCTTTTATCCAGGGATTCTGTATACTGTAAGCCATAAAAATCTTACTCTCTTTCTGTGTTAAGTCCGGCAAGAACTTCCGTCATTCCCATTTTTTCGGTGAGGTCACGAAGGCTTTTATCGTATTGCGCCTGTGAAATCGCGTTGCGGGCAAGAAAGGAATCAAGCGTGGCTTTCTGCCTGAGATAAAGCTCAACCTTCTTTTCTTCGGGAGTCATATCCGACCACGATTTTGTTTCCATGCCGACTGATTCCTCCTTATTGTTTATCTCGTTTGTCACCCTTTAAGAAACGGGTGACTTTTTTATACGCTCTTACCATTTTGGGGAGACCGTTTTTGATAAATTTATATCCCGATTCCGAGATGACGAGGTCGAACTCGCCGTAATATTCGGCAAGGAGCGGGCAGAA
>JAZQQT010000144.1:0-5311 GCA_045629205.1 Eubacteriales bacterium | reverse complement strand
GTGCTTCATGGCGGCAAAGCCGCCGCTTCATGTTTGCGAAGCAAACGCCTCATTGACAGAACTTTTCACTTTTGTTATACTTAATTCGCAAGGTGGTACAGATATGCCAAACGATAAACTTGCGGAGCAATCTATGGATTTTTCCGTATTGATCATCAATCTCGTAAAAGCCTTGAAAGAACAGCGGGAAAGCATTATCTCAAACCAGATCGGCAGAAGCGGAACGTCCATTGGTGCCAATATCCGTGAGGCAAAATATGCACACGGGACAGCGGATTTTATTTCAAAAATGCAGATTGCACTGAAAGAGGCGAATGAAACCGGCTATTGGTTGGAATTGCTTTTCAAAACCAATTATATAAACGAAGAGCAATACAATTATCTTGAATCAAAGTGCAAATCACTTCGTGCAATGCTTGTTTCATCCATAAACACTGCAAAGGAAAACAACAAATGAAAAACCCATTTAGGAAACGTACCGCAAGACATATCGCGCCAATGCCTTCTTGGGAAGAAATTGTGCCGATGATGTACGATAAAGGCCTTGACGGCTGGTCTGATGAAATAGTTCGGGTCGTTTATAATCCCGAGCATTCTGAGCGTTTCATTATTTTGAAAAGTGAACATGGTTACTATAAATACGTTTATGAGATACTTCACCAATTTGACGAAGAAGAATGGATGTATATAGGCAGCCAACCCGGCGCGTTTCCGGCAATGTGGGAGCCGGTTGGTGATAATTGTGTGTCATTATTCTCCGGTATGGAAGAAGCATTAGAAGCCATCAAAGCATTACCCGAATACAAGTTATATTTTTTATCAGAAGATTAAAAAATGCTTTTCTGTACCTTTTTCGATTTCTTAGCTCGAAAATGTACCTTTTGGTCGTTCTTAGACACATAAGATAAGACCTCTTTTGTTTACCCTGACAAAAGAGGTCTTTTGCAATAGAGATATATCACTAACGGTGCATATCATTATAACACAATATAATCTAAGTTCGCATGCGACTTCGCATCATTAAGACGAAAACAGAATTCATTGACGCACAGAGAATATAAGATACGGTAATGATTGGCATAGTATTATTAAAAAAGGAGAAGAAGAAAAATGTCTTGGTTTATCTTTGCCCTTGTCTGTCTGTTGGGCTGGGGATTTGCTGATTTATTTTATAAAATGAGTTCAGCTGACGATGACAGATACTCTCACCTTAAGATTGCCGTGTGGGTCGGCTTGATTATGGGAGTGTGCGCAATCGGTTTTCTTCCGTTTTCGGAGACACTGAAAGCCGGAACGACGGCTGCTTTTGTCTTGAATGCAGTAAAATATCTTCCGGCATCACTCGGATATATCATTTCGATGGTTATCGGATACGCAGGTCTCAGATATCTCGAATTATCAATAGTATCTCCGATACAGAACGCATCCGGAGCCATGTCTGCGATTGTCATGTCGGTATTTTTTATAATTTTGTCCGGAAACATATCCGATTCGATTTCTTCCGAAACCGGTTTTACATTCGGTAAGGTTGCCGGAACGTCGCTTGTGAATAACATTCTCATTATCTGCGGTATTCCGGCGATAATAATAGGAGTAATATGTCTTGCCGTGACAGAACAGAAACTTTCAAACGGAGAATCAAATCTTCCGACAGAGGACAGAAAGTATAAATACGGTGCGCTTGCCCTCATTTTTCCTATTCTTTACTGTGCATTTGACACGCTCGGAACCGCAGCGGACGGAATCATCCTTGATGAGGAAAACGGACTCGGGCTCGGAGAGATCGACGTTATCATTCTCTATGGATTAACCTTTTTCCTTGCAGGAATCGCCGCATGGATTTTTCTTTGGATCAAAGAAAAGAAACCATATCAGCCGTTTGCAAAAAAGGAACTCACAAAATGCGCGGCGGCTGTCTGTGAGGAATTCGGACAGATATTTTATGTGTATGCGATGGCATCAAAACCGGTTCTTGCAGCACCGATGGTAGCATCATACTGCATTGTGTCGGTCATTCTGTCACACGTATTCCTTAAAGAAAAATTGAAAGCTTCACAATACGCATGCATCATTGCAGTAATCGCAGGAATCCTGATGCTCGGAATATCAGAAGGACTCGGAGAGTTATAACAGCAGGATAATCCGTAAAACAGAATTTGTATAAAGCACTGTATTTTGCGAAGATAACACCTAACTATTATATTTCATTTCAAATAATATTTTAATCATAATTCTGAATAGCTTTTATCCGTTTTGCATCAGCGGTAATTGCTGCCCTTTTTATGTGGCAATAATGAATAATCGCAGAAGTTATGCCGAAGCACAGATTTAAAACAGATAAATAAAGCAGTGCGGACACGCACTGCTTTAAATCTTTATTATTTATTGTTATTTGATATTTTTGAACGCTTGTTTCCGACAGATTTTTTGATATCTGCCATCAACTGTTTTTCAAACTGACGTTCATGGACTGTTTTATTCTGTTTCTTTGCGTTACGGATCTGATTCTTTATTTCACCGGTTTTTTCCGACTTCTTTTTGAAAACAGGAGCTTTAAGACCGACCATTTCGTGCAGCCGAATTATTTCCGTATTGGTAAGAGGACGATAAACGCCCGGATCTATATGACCGAGAAGGATATCACCGACCGCAATTCTTTTGAGAAGTAAAATTTCAAGCCCGAGTTCCTCACAGATACGGCGGATTTCCCTGTTTTTACCTTCAAAAAGTGTAATATGAAGAACTGTTTTACCGTTTTCCGCACTTTGGATATAAGCACCGGCAGGAAGAGTGGTGTTATTTTCGTCTATATCGACACCATGACGGAACGCCTTAAGCTGATCATCGCTTACAGTTCCTTTTACGGTAACACGATATGTTTTTTGGATATGATAGGAAGGATGACAAAGGCGCTGAGCAAGCTCCCCGTTATCCGTAAGGAGTAACAAGCCTTCGGAATCTCTGTCGAGACGTCCGACAGGATAAACCCTGCCTTTAATGCCTTTGATAAGGTCTGCAACTATTTTGCGATCATCCTGCGACTTCATTGAGGTAATGACTCCGCGGGGCTTATAAAACATAAAATACTGTTTATCACACACCTTGAGATGAACGCGTTTGCCGTTACATGTTATCTTATCGTTTTCGGGATCGACATTTTGCCCGACAGACGCGGTTTCTCCATTAACGATAACTTTTCCGTTTTTTACCAATTCCTCTGCGGCACGGCGAGAACAAACACCGCAATCAGCAAGAAATTTCTGAATTCTCAATGGACTATCCCCTTCCGTATTTTCAAGGGTATTTTAGCATATACCTTTGTCTTTTATGTGACTTTTACCCACATATAACCAGTCACGTCCGTTAATAAGACTCGAATCACAAAAAAGTCAAAAAACTCAGTAATTTCAGCACTTTTATCGATTAGTTTACAAATTGTTTAAAATTTATCAATATAAACACCTTGCAAAAGGAATCGGCATTTGATATAATCAAAAAGCTTTAAAAAAACAAGGAGGATAGAACGATGCCCAATATCAAGTCAGCTAAAAAGCGTGTGTCTGTTACAGCAAACAAGACGCTTAAAAACAAGATGGCTAAATCCAAGCTGAGAACCGAACTCAAAAAATGCGCTGCGGAAATCGCAAACAATAAGAGTGAAGAAGCTCTCAAAGCAGGTTATAAGGCTCTTGACAAAGCAGTTGCAAAAGGTTATATTCACAAGAACACAGCAGCTCGCAAAAAAGCAGCTCTTGCCGTTGCATATAACGAAGCAACAAAATAATATAAAGTTGTTTGCAAGTAACTCAAGCCATTCGCTTGAGTTTTTTGTTTTTTACAGTTCAGGTTTTACCTGGACTTTTTATTATAAATATTAAAATATATTATATATCTATATTGACTTAACTTCTATATTATGATAAACTTATAATGATAAAATAGATAATCGGAGTCTGCTTATGTTGAATAAAAACGAAAAAATCGAATTGAATATAACAGATATAGCATTTGACGGACTCGGCGTAGGCAAATACTCAGACTCCGATACGACAAATTTTCCGGTCTTTGTAAAAAACGCTTTGATCGGTGACGTTATAGACTGTCATATCGTTAAAGTTCTTAAGCATCACGCATACGGGATCATCGAAAAGATAATCAGTCCTTCGCACGACAGAATCACTCCGGTATGTAAATCATTTCCGAGATGCGGAGGATGCACATTCCAAAATCTGACATATACTGCAGAACTGGAATATAAAAAGAAAAACGTTATCGCAGCTTTAAATGCTAATTACAGAAAAGATTATCCGCAGGTTGATGATACGGTTCCGTCTCCCGAAATCAGCGGATACAGAAATAAAGTCCAGTATCCTGTTTCACCCGACGGCACTTTCGGTTTTTATGCAAAAAAAAGCCACAGATCGGAAAATATAGACGGATGCGTTTTACAACCGAACACATTCGGAGATATTCTGACAGCAACGGAAAATTTTATAAAGAAATATAATATTCCCGTATATGATGAAAGCAACTGTAAAGGACTGATAAGACATCTTTATATCAGACAGGCTCCGAAAACAGCAGAAACAATGGTTTGCATCGTAATCAACGGAAAAGACCTGCCGCATAAGCAGCAGCTTGTTTCCGAGCTGACAAAAATCAAAAGTATTTCAAGTATCATCCTTAATATCAATACACAGAAAACAAATGTCGTTCTCGGACGTGAATGCCGTATTCTCTGGGGCAAGGAATACTTAACAGACGAGCTTTGCGGGTTAAAATTACGTATCTCTCCCCTTTCGTTTTATCAAATCAACTCATTACAGGCCGAGAATATTTATCGTTTTGCAGGGGAAAAAGCCGAACTGTCACAAGATGACGTGCTGCTTGATCTATACTGCGGAACAGGGACAATCGGATTATCACTCGCAAAAAGCGTAAAAAAAGTTGTCGGTGTGGAGATTATCAAGTCGGCGATAGAAAACGCAAATTTCAATGCAGAACAAAACGGGATAACGAACGCAGAGTTTTACTGCGCCGACGCCGCCGAAACCATCGGTATTTTTTCAGAACACGATAGTGATTCAAAACCTTCCGTTATCATTGTTGATCCGCCGAGAAAAGGGCTTGACGAAAAAACGATCGAAGCAATCAAAACGCTTGCCCCGCGTAAGCTTATCTACATATCCTGCAATCCGGCGACGCAGGCACGTGATCTTGCAATATTGAATGACAATGACTTATATAAAATAGATTCTATCACTCCGTTTGATATGTTCCCGAGAACAACACACGTTGAGACGGTAGTATT
>JAZQQT010000143.1:0-7996 GCA_045629205.1 Eubacteriales bacterium | reverse complement strand
AATTGGCAAGCATATTATGTGCAATTGTCCAAATAAACTTGTCGATATTATCAATATCGTCCCGTACCGTCAAAGCACGATAGGCGCGTAGAATGATCTCCTGCGACAAATCTTCGGCATCCTGCAAAGATTTACAGCGTTTCAAAGTAAATCCGAAAATCGGCTTGATAAATGCAGATATTTCCTTTTCAGCATCATTTCTGTTCATTTGTTTGAGTCTCCTTGAAAGCTTTCAACCATATAGACACTGAAATTCAAAAAGGTTGGGAAATTATAAGCAAATAATCGGCAGCGCAACAAATCCCTCTGCGACCTTCGGCTTTTCGATCACCGCAAGCATGGTCTTGCATTTCCCGCAAAGCATCATCGTTCCGTGATAATCCGGCTCGGCGATATTGATCGTCACGTTTTTCTTTTCTCTCGGATCGTCCGAGTACAGCACCGTTCGACGACAGTTCGGACAGTGCGCGATTGGATATTTGTCTTTCAATTCACTCACCTTTGACGGTATATGAAGAATGAATACTTTATTTCTCTATGTTTACAAATGGTTTTGTTCGGCTGTTACCTTGGTGATCAAAGCTTCTGTTATGGAATAAGTACTCGTTCAAGATCGCAAAAAGTGCGATGATTCCGCATTTTTGACGCATTTTCCATATTGTTACGGGCTTTCCGTCAATGATGATTTCTTCCGAATGCAGTATTCTGATCTTGCACAGTTTATTGAGCGTATCAATCGGAAATTCCATTCCAAGTGCAGTTTTGGCATACTCCGAGTCAAATATGATACCATCCTTTTTACTGAACAGGATTTTCAATGCCTTGATTACCTCTGTATCCGATAGAATACCGAACACTTCACTAATCGTTTCCGTATGATCGAAGACGATTCCGAATCCATTTTCCGGTTCTTCAAACACTGTTTGGAAAGGTAATTCTTTTCTGTTGGAAGAAAAAGTGAATCCACCGTCACATACCTGTTCCATTGAGTTGTTCAAAGTATCCGTTTCAAGGGGTAAAGAATAATACTCAAGAAGGTCTTCGGTTTTTCCGTTGGTATCTACCGTGAGTGCCATAAATTCCGAAATCAGTGATATTTTCCGTATCTCATGAATTTTTTGAGGACAGCCCCAAAGTGTCTCGCTGTCCGATACATTCAGCATATCGTCATAGATCGTTTGTATCAGATGATAATCGTTTGTCGGATGACGATCAAACAGTGCATCCAAAGAAATACCGAAAGCATCGGCAATTTTCGGAAGAATCGAAACATCCGGCATATTCTCTCCGACTTCCCAACGTGAAATGGTCTGCGTACTGACAGAAAGCAATTTTGCCAACTGACTTTGTGTCAGATCGCATTTTTGCCTGTAATATCGGATATTTTCATTCAGCATCATTAGATTCCTCCGAATTCAGCATCCCGACAATACTGTTGCTGCATTTGAAGTGACCGCAGTATTCGGTTGTCGGAAGTAATATATGCGCAAGTGTCAGCAGAGATATGAGCATTTTATCCGCAATCGTTGTATAAACTGTTTCCTCTTTCGCACCGATAAAGACCGTTTCTGATGAGCAGAGATTAAACTTGACCGCAGCATCCAATAAATCGGTCACTTTTTCAACTGTTACACCTGACATTTCGGATAAATACCCGACAGTATAATGTTTTGATAAAGCGGAACCCATGAGATGAGTCAGACATTTCAGAAAATCCTCATCTCCGAGAAGAGAAAGAAACGCGGACAGCTGTTTCCTTTCCGTTTTCAACCATGAATATTTATCCTCGGCAGGCATCTGTGATACGGAAATATTCGCATCTTTTCCGTTATACATCATAAAGAAAATATCACGGTCGGAAAGCATTGTTACAGCACTGCATTCGTCATTTACTGTCCGTATTCTGTTGTCCGGAATCGGATATTTTATTGATTTCTCCCATATACGTGTCTGAAACGCCTTTTGTGCAAGCTGAAATATGGAGTGGAATTGAATATCAAACGCGATATCGGCAGATTCAGGGAAATCACAGGTTGCATATTTGGATTTTACAAACTGCTCCGTATCGCTTGTTTCCGTACCGGAAAAGAAACATGCAGGTGATATCTGATAAAAATCTGCAAGAGCCCAAAGGGATGAAACATTGATTTCATTTTCACCGGTCTCCCATTTTGAATATGTTTTATCCGAGATACCAAGTGATTGAGCAATATCGCATTGCGTCAAGCCTTTTTCCTTGCGAAGCGCCGTTAATTTATCATGTAATATTTGGTTGTTTTCGTTAATACTGTGCATTGCATTTTCTCCAAAACAAATATTTCGAGCTCGTGGCACTATTATAACTTAACAATATCATATAATCAATCAAATATTTTGAACTATATTCTATCTGAAATAGAAAATGTGAAATTCATAACACCCATGTGTATAATAAATTGCTCTATTTGGCATTGACTTTTCTCATACTATATGTATATCACCACTTATCTCACGCACTTCCGCACATACGATATCACCGACAATCATGATGTTTTATTCGGTCGTTTTTATATACATTCTTGAGAGCTCTTCTTCGCCGTCACCATGAACCATGCAAAGGAACTTCCAACCGTAACGTTCGTAAAAATCTGTATGATTTGTCAGCAGATAAAGCGTATTGATGCTTTTGTTTTTCATGTCAAGGCAAACGAAATCAAGCATTTTCCCGGCGATTCCGCGGCGTCGGTATTCTGGTTCTGTATATACGGCGCAAACGTTTGGCGTCAGGTCTTTTCTGTTATGGAAATCATTTTCTATAACGCCCAAGCCGGCAACTATTTTATTGTCTTCCATATAAAGATACCAGCTTGGCACTGCTGATGAAAATGACTCATCGATACTGTCGAGATACGCTTTTTTCGGTACATTCCATTTTGAGGCAAACCATTCCGCTGCTTTTTCTTTCAGGTCCCTGCGGTCGGATAGTCTGATGATTTTATTCTCGTTACATTCGTCAGCGCTGTTTTTCCAGTCCTCTCTTGTCAGAATATTCGTGTGGCCTATGCGTATTTCGTTAAAGAGCGGAACAGGTACTTCATTACATGTATGATGAAATTTGAAGCCGCACTTTTCCTGCACGCGTTTCGATTTTGTGTTGCCATCGTAATATCCGCACCAGATCGTATGCATGCCGAGATCAATAAATCCGTGACGTATAATTTCTTTTGCCGCTTCTGGTATGATTCCTTGACCCCAGAACGGTTTACCGAGCCAATATCCGAGTTCACATTCATCATCTTTGTCTGTCATGTCGGTGTGACCGTTTAATTTTAATTCTATTGCGCCGATGGCAATATTGTTTTCTTTTATACAAACGGCATAGCACTCCGGTCCGTTAAGAAAATTCCTGATAGAGTAAAGACTTCCTTCTATGCTTGTGTGTGGCGGCCAGCCTGCTATCGGACCCACATCAGGATCTTTTGCGTATTCATAAACGCTTTCTGCATCCGATTCTTCAAACGGGCGCAAAATTAATCTTTTTGTTTCTAAAATCAAAATATATTCCTCATTATTTTTATACAAACATTCTGAAATCAAATTTCTCCGGCACTTCGACCTTTGAAGCATCAAACGGTCTGCCGTCTTTTTTTGCTTTCGCTTCTTCGATTTGAAGATATAGCTCCGTTACCGTTGTTTCGCATTCGCATATATCCGCAACGCAAAGACCTCCGTCGGAGTTCAGCACGGTCTCTGCCTCTTCAATGTTTCCGGAATAGAGCAGGGCGAATCCGTATAACATTTTCACACGTCCGTCGTTTTTTACTCTTTTGCAAAGATCTTTATATGCTTTTATAATGTTTTCGTATCTCTTCGATTTGAGCTGCGCCGAGAATGCCATTCTCGTTACGGAAATGTCGTCACTCAGCAGCTTTCTCACTTCTTCGGTGAGGTCAGCGAATTCGTTCTGAACACCTTTGACGCGTTTTATCTGAGACAGAATATACAGAACGGCTGGTCCTCTGTAAATTTCGATTGCCTTTCTGCACATTTGCTCTGCTTTTTCAATATCTTTATCCGCGAAATAAATTGCGGCGAGGTGAATGAATTTGTCATATCCGTCTTTGGAATTTTCCAAAAGTTTTGTCCATTCTTTCTGATATATCCAGGAGACGGGCAGTTTGTTCGGCGCTTTGTCCGGCATGCGACCGTTATTAAGCAGATACAGAAAATCAGCTTGTTCACTGTCTGTGTCTCCGAAATCAAGATATAGGCAGAGCGGCTCTTCTCCGGATTTTTCCCGAAGCATGTTCTCAAGTTTTCCCCATCCCGAACCTTGACAGATCATTTTATCCGCTTTTGTAACTGACATTTTTTTTGTGTCAGACAGGATTCTGTCAAGTGCCTCTTCTGTGATTATACCGTCAATGGTTTTGTTTACTTCGTCGATGGCTCCATCCCATTCGCCGTGGATTTTTCCGCCGTCTGCTTTTACGGCACCGTAACATTCAAGCCATTCCCATGTCGTTTTCGGAGGCATCGGCAGACATTCATATTGTGTGCGCGCGATTCCTGCCTGAATTTCCGTGTAACGTCCGGGACAACCTTTTTCCGTGAGGAATTTCTGCCAGTTTGTTCCGCCTTTGCCTTGGCCCCAGACAAACAGCTTTCTTCCCTGAAGCCTGAATGTGGATGCCTGAAAAAATCCACTGCCTTCTTTGTCAAGATATGCGGTAAATCTTCTTTGCTTTTCATCAAGTTTCCAGAAGTAGTCAACCGCAATAGGGTTATTGGTTGGATATGTGATATCAATACTGTTTGAAAGGGGAACGGTAACTTTGGATATCATTCTGTCAGTATTTGTATATGCGGAGTGAGCGGGAATGACATTTCTGTATTCTTTTCCCTCCGGCAGCGCTATATTTGTCCACCAGTACATAGGAACAACATCCGGTTTGCGGTTTATTATTTTCATTCTTCCGAAAAGAAGACGCGAATCATCCGGCAGAAAAAAATCCATTTGATAAACAACTCCGCGTATTCTCTCAAATTCATACATTCTCAGAACCGGAGTTCCGTCGGCAAGTTTTGTTTCTGCGGTAAATATCGTTGAACAGGTATACGGACCATGACCTACCATCCCGCAGTTGAATTCTATGCCTCCCGCAAGCCAGGCGTTTCTTACGGCAAGATTCCTCGGACGGATTGCGTTGTTGCGGTATAAAAGCTCTTTGTCGTTTTTTTTGTCATAAAGGGACCAGAGTCTTCCGCCGAAATCCGGAAGAAAAACGGCCTTCAGGTATTCGTTTTCAAGTGTTGCCGTAAGATATTTCATCGGCTTCATTTCTTCTGAGTAGCCGTCTTGCATTTTATATGGAAAAATTGAGTCGAGAAATCCGTATCCTATAAAGAGCCCATCGTCTTCGTCGAGTTGTGCTTCTCTCAGGTTCTGAACATTTTCGCTTTCCGAGAAGGGCGGCAGGGAAGACTCGTTCGATAAATCAGCCGATAAAAAATCTGTTTTTTCAAATCTGAGACTCATTGTTTACCTCTGTAGTTTTTTTCAGTTCATTTTTCAGATATTCGTAACGTTTTCTTTTTTCTTCTTTCCCGAAATGGATTTCCGATTCTCTGTTCTGTGGGTTGCTTTTGTTATAGATGAGATCTGCGGCTTCTTCTCCGAACTGTTCGCTTGTAAGGTCAAATATTATTCCGTTTACGACGTTGTAAAGATGCAGGTCTCCGGCTTTGCTGTATGTCCCGTATACCTCACCGCCGAAAATATCCTGGGCAAGAAATGCGGTTATGGAACATTGTCCCTTTGTTATATTGTTTTTCGACCATTCTGATCTCATTCTCGGTGCGCAGGTTTCGGCACACCATATTCCGCTCAGCGCTTCATATAAATCAACAGGTGTCTTTATTGAGGGAAATTCCGAATTGTCCGTTGTGATATTTTTTGCGGCTTCAAACCCGTAAAAACAGTATTTGTTATTCATAAAACGCTCTCTTGTTTGAATAAATTATTACTTAATACTATATAACTGACCTTACTTTATGTCAATACTTTGGTTGCTTTTTGTAAAGATTTTTCGAACTTAATTTCTTTTTGCTTGACAAATAATAAATAGAAATATATAATGGCGATGTAAAGTAAAACGTCTTTACAGTATTGTATCGGATGAATGATGAAGGAGATTTTCTATGGACACATTGTCTGGAAATACCAGAGCTTATGTTGCTCAGCTCATGGATTGTTACGGTAAAGTATTAACCGAAAAACAATATACTGCCATGGATTTATATTTTCAGGAAGATCTTACTTTGTCCGAAATTTCCGAGCAGACCGGTATAACCCGTCAGGGCGTTTGGGATAATATCCGCCGCGGAGTAAAACAACTTACCGAAATGGAAGAAAAACTCGGCCATATGGCAAAGTTTAACGAAATCCGCCGTGACGCGGAGCAGGGCTTTAATTATGCCGATGCCGTCAGGGATTATGCCAAGCGTAAATTCTTCCCGTCAGAACTTATTCGTAAACTCGACGTTATATGCTCTACTTTTGAAAAATCTCTCGATTAGGCTGACCAATGGCATTTGATTCATTAACCGATAAACTTAATTCAATATTCCGTCGTCTCAGATCAAAAGGTAAATTATCCGAAGATGATGTAAAAGACGTAATGCGCGAGATTCGGATTGCTCTTCTCGGCGCCGACGTTAATTTCAAAGTCGTCAAAGCCTTTGTGGCAAAAGTCAGTGAAAGAGCGGTTGGCTCTGAGGTTCTCGAAAGTCTTACACCTGCTCAGCAGGTTGTCAAAATCGTTAACGAAGAACTTACTTCAATAATGGGCGGTCAGAACGACAAAATCAAGTTCGCTTCTCACCCTCCGACAATATGTATGCTGTGCGGCCTTCAGGGTGCCGGTAAAACAACGCATTGCGCAAAGCTTGCTTCATATTTTAAAAATCTCGGTAAACGGCCTTTGCTGGTTGCCTGTGATATATACCGTCCTGCCGCTATACTTCAGCTGCAAACACTCGGCGATAAAATCGGTATCCCTGTTTTCACTATGCCGGATGGCACTTCTCCCGTAGAAATAGCCGCGAAAGCAGTCTCTCACGCAAAAGATCACGGTTACGACCCTGTTCTTCTCGATACTGCCGGTCGTCTTCATATAGACGAATCGCTTATGGACGAGCTTCGAAATATCAAGGCTAAAGTCGAGCCGCAGGAAATTCTTCTTACTGTCGATGCAATGACCGGTCAGGATGCCGTCAATGTCGCGGAAGCGTTTAACGATGCTCTCGGTATTACCGGATGTATTCTTACAAAAACCGACGGAGATACACGCGGAGGCGCAGCGCTTTCTGTTAAATATGTAACCGATAAACCAATCAAGTTTATGGGAACCGGCGAGAAAATCGGTGATCTCGAGCCGTTCCATCCCGATCGAATGGCTTCACGTATTCTCGGTATGGGTGATATGCTTTCTCTTATAGAAAAAGCCGAAAAGACTTTCGACGAAGAGCAGGCAAAAAAACTCGAAGCCAAGATTAAAAAGAATCAGCTTAATCTCGAAGATTTCCTTGATCAGCTCAAACAGATCAGATCAATGGGTCCGCTCGATAAACTGATGGATATGGTCCCGGGAATGGGCAACCAGCTCAAGGGTGTTCAGCTTGACGAAAAGCAGATAGATCGCACGGAGGCAGTCATTCTTTCAATGACAAGGCAGGAGCGAGAAAATCCGTCAATTATTAACCCGTCACGGAAAAAACGTATAGCTGCCGGAAGCGGATGTAAAATAGAGGATGTCAACCGTTTGCTCAAGTCATTTGAACAAACAAAAACCATGATGAAGCGCATACCCGGTATGTCAGGGTCAAATCGCGCAACAAAGAAGAAAAAACGTTTCAAAAAGTAAGATCGGCGAAAGCCTTTCAATAAATTATACAAAATACAAACACGCAATTTGCTAAAAACGAAATGAGGTAACAAAATGGCAGTTAAAATCAG
>JAZQQT010000142.1:0-18317 GCA_045629205.1 Eubacteriales bacterium | reverse complement strand
GAGTACTCTCGCTCATCCACAAATATCTCAGAGCAGGAGTTGTGTGGTGCGGAAGGTTTGAAGATACCGAAGTGGGCGTACCTCAAGGCGGACCATTGAGCCCGTTGTGTGCAAACATTATGCTCAATGAACTTGACCATGAACTGGAACGCAGAGGACACAGTTTTGTAAGATATGCAGACGATATGGTGATCTTCTGCAGGAGCAAAGCAAGTGCACGGCAGACACTGGAGCACATCGTACCCTACATTGAAAAGAAATTGTTTCTTAAAGTGAACAGGGAGAAAACGGCAGTGGCATATGCAGGAAAGATAAAATTCCTTGGATATGGTTTCCACAAAGGTGCAAAAGGATTTGTAATGAGAGTGCATGCAAAATCCAAAGCGAAAATGAAAGCGAAGGTCAAGGAACTGACGGGCAGAAGTAATGTCAACAGCTACGAAGAATGGAAGACAACACTGAAAAGATTCGTGGTTGGTTGGGTGAATTACTACAAGCTGGCGAGCATGAGAGGCTTCCTGAAAGACATCGATGAATGGATGCGCAGACGCATCCGAATGGTGTTCTGGAAGAAATGGAAGAGAGTACGAACAAGATGGAGAAATCTGCTGAAACTCGGCATCTCTAATTCCAACGCGGGAATCCTCGCATGCTCAAGAAAAGGATACTGGCGAATAGCGAATAGTCCAACTATGCAAACAGCCCTCTCAAATCAAAGACTTGAGAAGGCTGGATTCCAATTTTTCAGTTCTTACTACAGCAAGTCTGTAGCGTAAACAAGGGAGGAGCCGTGTACCAGACCGGTACGCACGGTTCTGTGGGAGGTCGGCTGGCTAACTAATAGTCAGCCTCCTACCCGATTGTGTTATAAAGTCAATTTCCCGATGCCGCAAGACTTTGTTTTTGTGATTGCAATGTATACAGTTTGTGGTAATGTCCGTGTTTTTCGAGAAGTTCCTGATGATTGCCTTCTTCAATAATCCGGCCTGATTGCATTACGATAATATTGTCGGCGTTTCTGATTGTTGAAAGACGATGGGCAACGATAAGCATTGTTCCTATATTTCTCATCTTTTCAAGTGAGTCCTGAATGAGAATTTCGGTTTCGGTATCAATATTTGCAGTCGCTTCGTCGAGGATCATGACAGACGGAGAATGAATAATCGTTCTTGCAAACGACAGAAGCTGTCTTTGTCCTGCGGAAAAGTTATTGCCGCGTTCACGAACGACTTCGTCTAATCCGTTTTCAAGTTTATTAATAAATTTATCGGCGTTGACATAACGGCATGCCGCCATAATTTCTTCATCGGAAACGTCATCTTTTCTCAGCAGAATATTGCTCTTGATCGTTCCTGAGAAAATGAAAACATCCTGCAGCATCTGACCGAAATGACGGCGCAGAGAGGATATCTTATATTCTTTGATATCTCTTCCGTCTATAAGAATCTGACCTTTCTGGATATCGTAGTTTCGCGTAATCAGCGAAAGAATCGTTGTTTTGCCGGAGCCTGTGGCGCCAACGAATGCAACGGTCTGTCCTGCTTCAACCTTGAAACTGATATCTTTGAGGACCCAGCGGTCGGGGATATATGAGAACCATACGTTTTTGAATTCGATATCGCCTTTGATATTATCAACCTCTTCGGCATCCCGGGAATCCTGAATGGAAGGCTCTATGTCGAGAATAGAGAATATCTTTTCTCCTGAAGCAAAAGCGTTTTGCAGATTGTTGAAATGTTCCGCAAGTGATTGCAGAGGATTGAAGAAGGTATCAAAATACATATACATCGTTACGAGAACGGGTGCCGTTATTGTCTGTCCGAAGAATGTGGTTCCGTCCAGAAATCCTTTTCCCGCGAAATAAAACAGACAGAGCTTTGACATAATGAACAACATGTATATGATGGGACGGAAAATACCGAAAACAAAGACCTGCTTTGTTCTTGCTTTTTCGAGATGTCTGTTCTTTGTCCTGAATTCTTCCAGCTTGAAGTTTTCTTTGTTGAAGAGCTGTGTAACTTTGATACCGGATAGATTTTCGGAAAGGAAAACATTGAGGTCTGTCGTTCCGTCTTTGACTTTTCTGTAAGCCATTCGCGAGAATTTACGGAAAATGATGGTAAAGAGAACGATAAACGGGGTGAAGCAAAGGATCATCAGTGTCAGTTCGATATTGACACAGAACATTGCGATAAGCGCACCGACAAGAACGAAGGCATTTTTCAGAATATTGTTCAGAATTCCGGTGAACATCATCGAAACGGCTCCGGGATCGTTTGTAACTCTTGTTACAAGCTTACCGACAGGTATCGCCGTAAGTTGTTCGTGAGAAAGCTTTTCAATGTGTGTAAATACCATGATTCTTACGTCGGAGATGATTCTCTGTCCGGCTTTCTGAAGAACAATTCCCTGAATATATGCCGATCCGAGAGAAACGATAAGCATAATCGCAAATAATGCCACTCTGATATAAAGGTCGCTGAGCTCGAATTTGTTTTCGGCTATGAACATTTCCTGTATGTCGCCTACTATAAGCGGGGACACGATATCAAACGCGATGGTGAGAATCATAAGGAAAAATGCAAAAAGAAAACTTTTCCAGTATGGTTTTGCGACAACAACAAGACGTTTGAAAATATCTATGTCTTTCATGTTGCGTTCAAACCCGATTGCTTCTTTTTTGTCTTTTATGGAAGCGAAGGCAATGATAAATGCCGCAGTAAACAATCCTATGATTCCGCCAACGATAAGAAGAGGATAATAATTATGCACGGTGATTTTCCTCCTCTTCGAGCTTTTGGAGTTCAACCATATGACGATACGGCTCGCATCTTTCAAGTAATTCGTCGTGTGTTCCGAAATCGACAACTTCCCCGTCGTCGATCATAAGAATACGGTCCATATTCTGAACCGTGGAGATTCTGTGCGCCACAAGTATTGTCGTTCTGTTGATGCTGTCTTCGTTAAGTCCTTCAAGTATCTTTTTCTCGGTGTCTGTATCAACTGCCGACACGGAGTCGTCGAGGATAAGGACAGGGGCTTTTTTCATCAGCGCTCTTGCAATCGATATACGTTGCTTCTGCCCGCCTGATACCGTTACGCCGCGTTCGCCCAATATCGTGTCATATTGATGTTCAAATTCGCTTATATCTCCGTCCACGTCGGATATTACGGCGGATTGACGGGACTGAGCATAAACCGCATCGTCAATATCCATTCCGAATGCGATATTTTTAACAATCGTATCGCTGAAAAGGAAATTGTCTTGCGGAACATAAGCGCAGCATTCTCGGATGGTTCTTATCGGTATTTTATTTACGTCATAACCGTCAATAAACAGGGTTCCGTCCGGAACATTGTAGTTTCGGAGAATCAGATCAACGATAGTCGTTTTGCCGCATCCGGTTCTTCCGACTATTCCGAGTGATTGACCTGCTTCAAGTTTAAAACTGATGTTTTTCAGGGCTTCTGTCTCTCCGTCCGGATAAGTAAACGAAAGGTTTCTGAATTCAATCGAGCCCTTTATCGGTTCTGTCGGTTCGGCAACGTCATCTTTATCGAATACATCCTGCTTTGTTTCCAGCAATGTCGTGAGTCTGTCACGGGATGCTTTTCCCCTTGATGCCATATCTATCAGTTGTGCCACTGCCATTACCGGCCATATCGTGCTTGAGAAATAGCCGCTGAATTCATGAAGCTGTCCGCCTGTAAATCCACCTGCCGACGCGCCTTTGAAAACAAGGTATCCGCCGTAACCGAGGATAACGCAAACAACGGCCTGAATAAACAGCTGAACAAGAATACTGAAAAGTGTAGAGATTTTTACATATTCAACGTTTGCATTTTCGTTATCTTTATTTAATTTTCTGAAAGCGATTATCTCTTTTGATTCTTTTACGAATGCTTTAATAACTGCAATTCCGGAAAAACTTTCCTGAGAAAAATCGGACAAATCGGAAAACGCCTGTTGTCTCTTATCCCACTGCGACGATATTTTTTTTCCGACGATTGTGCTTGCCGAGAACAGTAAAACCATAGGTATCATCGATAAAAGTGTCAGTGTAACATTCATCCGGAACATCTTTATCAGCGCGAGCGCTCCGAGGAATGTCGCGTCGCAAACCATCAGTATTCCGTCACTGAAACATTCGGAAACAGTGTCAAGATCGTTTGTGAAAAACGACATAAGATTACCGACTTTATTTAACTGATAATATTGTCTCGAAAGATCTTTGCAGTGATCGAACATTCTGTCACGGATGTCTGTTTCGACTTTTATACCTGCAATAAAGAAACAGATTCTCCATATAAATCGGCAAATTACGATAAGGAATATTACTATTAAAAGCGGTTTGCAAATATCGTCAAGCAAAAAATCCATTGTAAAGTTTACGTCGGATTCTCCCGAAAGGCAGTCAAGAAGAGTGCGGTATATCTCGGGAATCCGCAGCTGAAGGAAATCGACGACAACGAGCGAGATAATGCCGATTAACAGCCGTGGAAAATGCTTGAAATAATATCTGTTTACGAGTTTTCCGAAAATCATAATCAGACTCTTCCTTTTTAAATAATATTAAATACTTGAGCAGTTTAGTATAATTAATATAAAAAGTCAATAACAAAACATCGAAAAAAAAGACATTTCGGGAAGATTTGAAAAAAGAATATTAAATGCTTGAATTGTTATATTTCGTGTGATATACTTTTATCCGAAAAGAACGGAGTAGTATGAAGATGGATAAATTTGAGAGCATACAATATACGGGAGAACGTCCGCTGTTTGCAAAACGTAATGCTTTTGTTTGCAGGTGTTCGTTTTCCGACGGCGAGTCACCTTTAAAAGAATGCCGTGATATAATCGTTTCCGAATGTAATTTCTTATGGCGTTATCCATTGTGGTATGGAAAAACCGTATCTGTCGACAGTTCTGTTTTTTCTGTTGATACAAGAGCGGGAATGTGGTATACGGATGATCTTACGGTTTCGGATTGCATAATAGAGTCTCCGAAAAATATCAGACGTTGCAATAACGTTAAAATCAGTAAATCCGTTTTTAACGGCGGAGAGGAAACATTGTGGCACTGCAAAAACGTGTCGATCATCGACACCGTTATTAAAGGCAACTATCTTGCTCTCAATTCTGAAAATCTTGAGATAGAAAACCTCGAGTTGGACGGTAAATATTCGTTCGACGGCGTCCGCAACTGTGTTATACGCAATTCAAAACTTCAGACGAAGGATGCTTTTTGGAATTCGGAGAACGTATCTGTATACGATTCGTATATTTCTGCCGAATATCTTGGTTGGAACGCTAAAAACCTTACTCTTGTAAACTGTGAAATCGAGAGTCTGCAGGGGATGTGCTATATAGAAAACCTTAAGATGGTCAACTGTAAATTCAAAAACACGACGCTGGCTTTTGAATATTCAACCGTTGACGTGGATATCGACGGATATATAGACAGTGTTTTTAATCCGACAAGCGGAATAATCAGAGCAAACGGAATCGGAGAACTTACTCTCGATTCTGAATATATCGATCCTTCAAAAACGAAAATCGAAATAAAAAACAGCGATAATAATTGAATGGTTTTTTTTAAAAAATCATTGACATTTTATTTTTTATCTGTTATACTTTTTAGGAAAAATCTTTAAGAACGATACTGTGATATCGGCAAGATAAATAATACCTTATGGTAATATGAAGAATTATGTCTTGCCGTCCGGCAAGATTTTTTTTATGTAAAAAAGGAGGGGCGATAATGCTTAAAGCTGAGATTTTGGATCGTGCGGCGGTTGAACGCTCCCTCATCAGAATAGCTCATGAAATAATCGAAAAAAACGGAGGGACCGAAAATCTTTTGCTTATGGGGATTCTTCGCAGAGGTGTTCCTATTGCAAAAAAAATAGCCGAGAATATCGAAAAATTCTACGGTGTTTCCATTCCCGTCGGAACGCTTGACATAACTTTTTATCGTGACGATCTTTCGCCGAATTCACTTGATCCGATAAGTAAAGAATCGTTATTTCCGGTCGATCCTCAAAATAAAACCGTAGTTCTTGTCGACGATGTTATTTATACCGGCAGAACAACCCGCGCCGCAATGGATGCCGTAATCGCAAAGGGCAGACCTTCGGTTATTCGTCTTGCGGTTCTTGTGGATCGCGGACACCGTGAACTGCCGATACGCGGGGATTTTGTCGGCAAAAACATTCCAACTTCCAAATCAGAATTTATTCGTGTATGTGTAGATGAATTCGACGGAAAAACCTGTGTTGAAATACACGACGGCAAACTGTAATCCAATCCGTTTAACGGAAAATAAAAATATATCATTATATTCGGAGGAAGAAAAAGGATGAATCTCGTTTATGGCGTAAAAGACAAACCGTCTTTTGGCAAAACCCTTATTTTCGCGTTACAGCAACTCCTTGCAATTCTGGCGGCGACGATTGCCGTTCCTACCATTATCGGTAATGGAATGAGCCAATCGGCTGCACTGTTCGGCGCAGGTGTCGGAACCATTGTTTACCTGCTTTTCACTAAATTCAGAAGCCCTGTTTTTCTCGGCTCCTCGTTTGCTTTTCTCGGTTCTATGGCTGCTGCTTTTGCAGGCGGTGTTTCCGCTTCTCTCGGTTATTTAGGTCTTGTTCTCGGCGCTGTTTTTGCCGGCCTTGTTTATGTTGTTATCGCAATAGTCGTTAAATTCGCAGGCGTAAAATGGATTTCAAAACTTATGCCTCCGGTCGTTATCGGTCCCACTGTTGCCATTATCGGTCTTTCTCTTGCGGGTAATGCGGTCGGTGATGCCATGGGCGGAAGCACCAATATGGATATTCATACGATTCTTTGCCTTGTTTGTGCACTTATTACTCTTGCAGTTGTTATGCTTTGTTCTGTTTTCGGTAAAAAGATGGCAAAAATGATACCTTTTATAATCGGTATCTGCGCCGGCTATATAGTAGCTACGATTATTACGCTTATCGGTAATGCAGCCGGAAACGATGCGTTAAAACTCATCGACTGGTCTGCTTTTACAAATATGAAATGGATTCCCGAATTTACTTTCTTTCAGATATTCAAGAGCCCGTTCGAGTATGGTGAAGTTGAAAATATCGGCGCTTATATAGCGAAAATCGCAATTGCGTATGTTCCCGTTGCATTCGTTGTTTTTGCGGAACACATCGCAGACCACAAAAATCTTTCTTCCATTATCGGCTCTGATCTTCTTGATGATCCCGGACTTCACAACACCCTTCTCGGTGATGGCGTAGGCTCTATGGCAGGTGCTTTGTTCGGCGGTTGTCCCAATACGACTTACGGTGAATCTGTCGGCTGTGTAGCTATTTCCGGTAATGCTTCCGTAATAACGATTCTCGCTACCGCTATGCTTGCAATCGTTGCTTCTTTCATAGCTCCTTTCACAACATTCCTTGCAACAATTCCTTCCTGCGTTATGGGCGGTGTCTGCATTTCCCTTTACGGTTTTATCGCGGTGTCCGGTCTTAAAATGATTCAACCTGTTGATCTCGGCGATAACAGAAATCTCTTTACCGTTTCCGTAATTCTTATTGCAGGTATCGGCGGTATGACTCTCAATTTCGGTTCCGTTACGATTACCGAAGTTGCATGCGCTCTTATTCTCGGTATTCTTACCAATGTTATGCTTTCCGGAAAAAAGAAAGACGAAACCAAATAATTATTCCGTAGAATAATAAAAACTGTATTCAGTATAACGAATGACCTCCGCAATAATGTTTGCAGAGGTCATTTTGCAGTATTGTGAATCAGTTGTCGGATCTTGAACATTTTTCGGCATCAATTGCCAGAACGACCATCAGCACACACAGCGCGTCATTCTGATTTACTATATTTACGGAATATGTATCGGTCCAGTTAAACAATTCTTTTGAAACGGAGGCTATTTCACTTCCGGCAGAGTTTTTAATTGAATAGTCCCATTCCAAGAAGTTGCCGTCTATTTGCCAACCGTTAAAATCAATGCTGTATTTCGGGGTGAAAAATGACAGTTCTTTTTTGATATATCCTTTATATTCAGTCCCGAGATATATTTCAAATTTAGGGAGAAAAGTCAGGATTCTCTCTTTTACTGTGCCGACTTCGCTCCCGACGGCATTATAGATTTTTAAACAATGACCCCATGAAAGCTGTCCTTTTACAGTAAATACGGTTGAACCTGTTTCATTGTAAATATCGTATGAATCAAACCACGAAAAAAGTCTTTGTTTAAATAACAGTTTCATCAATTCCGACCTCAGTCTTCTCTGAACTGCTGGGAATACAGTCTCTTATACACGCCGTCGATTTTCATAAGCTCTTCGTGCGTTCCGCGTTCAAGGACAATGCCGTCATCAATTACGGCGATTTCATCAGCGTGCTTGACTGTGGAAAGACGATGAGCGACCACTAATGTCGTTCTGCCTTTGCATAGCTCGTCAAGAGCCTGCTGAATCAATATTTCGGTTGTGTTGTCAAGTGCGCTGGTAGCTTCGTCGAGAACTAATATGGCAGGATTCTTTAAGAATACTCTGGCGATACTCACACGTTGTTTCTGTCCTCCGGAGAGTTTAACACCTCGTTCTCCGATTTCCGTGTCATAGCCGTGTTCCAGCGACATGACAAAATCGTGAATGTTTGCGCGCTTTGCTGCTTCTATCATTTCTTCTTCGGTAGCGTCAGGTCTTCCGTAGAGAATATTGTCACGGATCGTTCCTCCGAAAAGGAAAACATCCTGCTGAACTATACCGATATTGCGGCGCAGAGAATCAAAAGTAATGTCGTTTACGTTAATTCCGTCGATATAAACTCCGCCGTCACCGTCTTTCACATGATAGAAATTCGGAATAAGGTGACACATTGTCGTCTTGCCGCCTCCGGATTCTCCGACAAGAGCGAATTTTTGTCCCGGTTTGATTTCAAGATCAATTCCTTTAAGTATTTCCCGTTTATCCTCACCGTATTTGAAAAATACATTATCGAACCTGATATTACCTGTAACGTTACCGATCGGTTTTGCATCGGGATTCGTTTTTTCGGGTTCAACATCCATTATTTCGGTAAAGCGTTCAAATCCGGAAACGCCGTCCTGAAGCTGTTCTGTAAAATTGATCAGTGTCATTACGGGACTGATGAACAGGTTGACGGAGACTATGAATGTGGTATAATCGGCAAAATCTATTTTGTCGGCATAAAGAAAAATACCGCCGGCTATTATGATTACTACGTTAAAGAAATCCGTAACAAAACTTGATGTGGCGTGGAAACGCCCCATTGCTTTGTAGGATTTGTCGCATGCGTTAACAAATAACTGATTGCTTTTTTTGAATTTTTCGAGTTCGATTTCATCATTTGCAAAAGCTTTTGTAACTCTTATGCCCGTAATACTGCTTTCAAGCGAAGCGTTGATGATTGCGTTTGTGGTTCGGCGTTCTTTAAATGCGTCACGCATCTTTTTTCTGAAATATTTTGCAACCAGAAACAAAATCGGAACGCAGATAAAGATTATCATCGTCAGATAGATATTTATGGTGCACAGATAAATAAAAGAACCGATGATTGTCAGCGAGCAGATAATAATATTTTCGGGACCGTGATGCGCAAGTTCGACCACATCGAAAAGATCACTTGTCATTCTTGAAATCAGATGTCCGGTTTCGGTATTGTCAAAGAATGTATATGGCAATGTTTCAAGATGGGAGAAGAGGTCATTACGCATCTGCTGCTGCATTTTTGTTCCTATCATATGTCCGTAATATTGCACAAAATACCGCAGGAACATTCTGATGATGTAAAGCCCGAGAACAACAGCGCCTCCGATAATGATCCCGCGAATGTTTTTGTTCGGAATCAAATCGTTAAGCATGGTTCTTGTGACCACAGGATAAATAAGTCCCGTTACCGAAATCAAAAGGGCGGCGACCATATCTGCAATAAACATCGGCAGATGCGGCTTATAATAATACAGGAATCTTTTTAGCATACAATACCTCCGAGTTCTTAATACAATTATATCATATTTTTATTCTATTTCAATATTGATAAAATACAAATTTTTTTCAACATATCGTATATCAGAATGATAATCGGTGTTTATATAAAATGTTTAAATAAAGTAATATAATTTATGTTGACATAACGCAAATAAAAATGTATAAAGAATAGTATATTATAGATAATCTATAATCGAAAGGTGATGATAAAATGAGTGCCGAAACGATATCCTCGTGTCTGTTCAGCAGAATTCTTTCCGATTCCGAAAAGGAGAAGCTGATTTCGATTGTCGAAAGCGGTGAAAAACTGCGTCTTGTTATGACAACGGATCTCAACAAGCAAAGCCGATATGCCGTAACCTATCTTGCAGCTACCGAATGCGCCGTGTATTCTCTCGATGAGAAAGAAAACGTATCACGTATTCCGTTTTCGCAGATTTCCGATTGCTTTGTAAAACGTAATTACGGAAATGCCGTTTTTATCGTAGTCGATAAAGAAGGAAAAAAACAGAACTTTTTGCGTTTTTCATATAAGTCTGCGTCTTTATTTGACGCAGCTGCCCAATATGTTAAAACGTGTTCGTCCGGAGAAAGTTTGCCGGATGATGCAATCGGGGTCGTTGAGTCTGTTATTGAGAGACAAAGTAATTTTTGTCCGAGATGCGGCAGATCCCTTCCCCGTCCCGGTGCCGACTGCATTTACTGTCAGTCAAAGAATAAAATGTTTAAAAAAATAGCGAAATACGTTGTCCCTCATAAGTATGCATTGTTGATTTGTCTTATTCTTTCCGGAATAACCACTGCGATGGCAATGGTTCCGCCGTTTCTTACCGGAAAACTGGTCGATGATGTTTTACCGAACGGTGATAAAAATGCCTTGCTCGTTGTAGTGCTGACTTTGATTATTGCTTATATTGTCCAGTTCGGCATAGGTATTCTGCGGTCTTATATGCTTCGTGTATGCGGAGATAAAATAATACGCGATTTGCGTTCGGATGTCTATCGTTGTGCGCAGTATCTTCCCATGAGGTTTTACGATAAAACCTCAACCGGTTCGGTAATAAACCGTATCAGCAGCGATACGAACTTTATAAGAGACCTTGTAATGCGTATCACGCAGGAAGTGGTCGTTCAGGTATTTACTCTTGTGGGAATAGTGGTTATCATGCTTTCCATGAACTGGAAACTGACACTGCTGTCTTTGATTCCCGTGCCGTTTGTCGTGGTCGGATCGCGTATTTTCGGAAAAAAGATCCGTCCTTATTACAGGAGAATGTGGAGAAAATGGGCTGCCGTTTCCTCGATCCTGACAGATAATCTTCCCGGTATTCGTGTTGTAAAAAGTTTTACCAACGAAAAAAGATCTACGGAAACGTTTGACAAATACAACGATGAATGGCTGAAAGAGAATATGAAAAGCGCGAAAATCACCATTGCGTTTCCGAATATTGTTTCTTTCGTGATTACTCTCGGTTCTCTTTTGATTTGGGCAGTCGGCGGTCGGCTTGTCATAGAACAACCCGATGTTATTTCGGCAGGTCTTCTTGTCACCTTCATTTCATATACATCCATGTTTTACGGACCGGTAAGCTTCTTTGCCAATTTCAGTGATGCTTATCAACAGTCTCTTGCCGCTGCGGAAAGAATTCTCGATATACTCGATGCCGAACCCGAAAGCAATGCCGGCGAAGGTAATCATCCGGACCATATCGATGGAAAAATCGAATTCCGTAATGTCAGCTTTTCTTTTGACAGATCAAAGAAAACTCTTTCAAATATCAATTTCGTAATAAACCCCGGCGATATAGTAGGTGTTGTCGGAACGACAGGCGCCGGAAAATCGACGATTATCAACCTTCTGATGCGGTTTTACGACGGATATGACGGAGAGATTCTGGTAGATGACATAGATATCAGAACGATTGATATGGAATATTACCGTGGGCAAATAGGCTATGTTCAGCAGGAACCCATGATGTTTCACGATACGATCTACAACAATATCGCTTACGGAACGCCTGATGCAAAAGTTGAAGAGGTTATACACGCAGCTGATATTGCAAACGCTCACCAGTTTATTGCCCGTATGCCGGATGCTTACGATACAGTTCTGGGAGAACGCGGCGTAGGTCTTTCCGGCGGTGAACGTCAGAGGCTTTCAATCGCAAGAGCGGTACTTCGCAATCCGAGTATATTATTCTTTGACGAGGCAACGGCTGCCGTCGATTCCGAAACCGAAAGCCTTATTCAGGGTGCAATAGAACGGCTTATCAAAGGAAGAACGACTATTATGATTGCGCACCGACTTTCAACCCTGCGTCGCGCCAACGTAATTATAGTTGTTGATAAAGGAGAAATTCTTGAAATGGGTTCTCCCGAAGACCTTCTCGCCGCAAAAGGAAAATACTGGAAACTCGTTGAAATTCAGAAAATGTCGGCTGAAGTCGAAAGAACAAAAGAAGAAGAAAGGTTTGATTAACAGTATGGAACGTATCTACATAGACGGTGATATCGCGAAATTTACAAAAACAGATATAACAACTGTTGATATGGATCTCTATGACGGCAGACATTTTGAAGGACTTGAACCGAGAAGACTTTTTCCCATGACCGGCGTCAGCAGATATATCACTCTTCTGGACAGTGACGGCAACGAGATTGCGGTTATACGAAATCTAGCCACTCTTAATAAAGAAGAACGGGACATAATCTCTTCTTGCCTTGAAGAGTATTATCATATTCCTAAAATCAAGCGAATAATCAACACCGAAGAAAAGTTCGGAATCACAAAGTTTTATTGCGAAACAGATCGCGGCGAATGTTTGATCGAAATCAGAAATACCATTCAGCAAATCAAAATCACCTTTGGGAAAAGAGTCCTTTTCCGTGATAACGATGATAACAGGTATGAAATTCCGGATATCGGCGAAACCGATAATAAAACAAAACAGATTATCAATTTCTATTTATAATTCAAAAACAGAAAGGGTATTAAAATGAAATTAGTCTTTGCCATTGTTCATAACGACGACAGCGCAATCGTCTCCTCCGCTTTGACACAAAAGGGATTTTTTGTTACAAAACTTTCCACCACCGGCGGATTTCTTATGGTCGGCAACACTACGCTTCTGATTGGAACGGAAGATGAAAAAGTGGAAGAAGTGAAGGAAATATTCAAACAATACTGTGTAACGCGTAAACAGTCGGTTTCTCCTACAGAGGCTTTGGGTCAGGGATTACGTCAGAGCAGTATTCCGAACGAGATAATCGTAGGCGGCGCGACGATTTTTGTTCTCAGCGTAGATGAAACTGTAAAACTTTGATTTGCCGATTCTCAATATACAGCTGAAATGACCGAACAAAGCAGAACAAAAAAAATTATATTGATTTGTTCAGCTGCATGCTTAATTTTGTGTGCGGTTGTTTTGCTGTGTTTTTTTTCCGGATCGACCCCTGATATTAAGGTTAAAATAACCGAAATATGTTCGGCAAACAGCACTGTCATCGCCGATGAAAACGGCTGCTACAGTGACTATGTGGAATTTTTCAATGCAGGGGAGTCATTTATGCTCACGGAATTCGGTCTTTCAAATGAAAGGAACAATTCCGTTTGCTATGTTTTCGGGGAAATCGAATTTAAATCCGGTGAATATCTCGTTGTTTTTTGTGATGGTAACAATGTTCCGTTCAGACTTTCATCCGACGGGGGTGAATATATAGGGCTTATTGACCCTAACGGCCGTTGTGTTGCCTCCGTTTCCACAGTCGCAACCGAAAAAGATGAAGTTATGCTGCTGTCGGATCGCGGTTACGTTCTTTCGTCAAAAGCCTCTCCCGGATTTCCGAATACGGAAGACGGTGTCAACGCTTTTCTTAACCGTCATCAATCAAATTCCGGAACACTTATTATAAATGAAATATTTATTGCCAACCGTTCGACGCTTCCCGACAAAAACGGGAATTTCGGTGATATTATCGAAATAAAAAACGTTTCCGATACGAAAATCTCTCTTCTCGGGTGGTATCTTTCGGACAGTGAAAATGATTTGACAAAATACTCTTTCCCGGATATTGAACTTGAATCCGGTGAAATAGCGTTGGTTTTCGCATCGGAGGAATATCGGCAGGGGGCTTACATGCAGGCTGCCTTCGGAATATCCGCGGGAGAAAAAATAATTCTTTCAAACGGCTCAAAAAGAGTGACCGTGGTAGCGGAGGACGGTCCCGACGGGTATTCGTTATCGAGAACCGAGGCCGAAGACGGCGGGATAAGATATGAAATCATGCCTGCAACGCCGGGCTTTGAAAATGATGAAAGCGGAAGAGAGGCTTTTCTGCTTTCGCTGACAGATGAAAACCCGACGCTTGTAATCAGCGAAATACTGTTTTCAAACGATCTTACGCCTTTCTGCGGTAAACTTCGCGATGTCGTTGAAATATGCAATGTTTCAGACAAGACTGTTTCCACTGACGGATGGTTTATCAGCGACAGCATCGACAATCCTCTGCGGTTTGCGATTCCGTCAAGAGAGATTGCTCCGGGAGAGTGCCTCCTTCTTTATTGTGAGGTGTCTGACGACGAACATGCAACCGGATTCGGACTTTCTCCCGATGAGTATGTTTTTCTCACGTCGCCGGAGTTTAAGCACGGTGATTACATTCTCTGCAATTCCGCGGGCAGAGGCTGTTCGCGTTCCCGCTTCGTATGTGACGGTGAAGTTTTTTACGATGACACAGATATGATTACTCTCGGATATCGGAATACCTCAGACGGTCGGGATATGTATGCGAAATCCGTCCGCCCCGAAATAATCGAACTCAGCGAGGCTGTGTCGATAAATACAAAATATCTCAAACTCGGCAACGGTTCGTATTGCGATTTTGTGGAGATACATAACAGAACGGAAGAAACGGTTGACCTGACCGGTTGGTATATCTCCGATAATCCGAAGAAACCGACAAAAGCAGCGCTCGACGGTATATCTCTTAAACCCGGTGAATATAAAACAGTCATACTTACGAAGGAACCGGTATCGGGATACTATTCTGCGGGATTTGCGCTTTCTTCCGCCGGAGAAACCGTCGTTCTTTCATATGGTGAAACCATAGTCGATTATATTGCTCTTCCGGAACTCGGCGAAAATGCTTCTTTCGGTCGTCCGAACGGTAAAGATTACTGCGCGCTGCTCGAAAAACCGACTCCGGGAACAAAAAACGCTCAGGAGACAGAAAGAGATTCCGATATCCCTGTCGTTTCCGTTGCGCAGGGCGTATATAACGGTATAGATTCATTATCCGTCGAACTGTCGGGAAAAGGGAAAATATATTACACACTTGATTGCACCGAACCGACTTCGGAATCTATACTTTATACCGGACCTATTACACTTGAATCAACGTCGGTTATTCGTGCCATATGTATAGAAGAAGGGAAAAAGAAGAGCGGTATTGCCGATTTTACTTATATTATTAACGAAAATAATACACTTGAAGTCGTTACTTTGGTTACAACACCTTCAAATCTTTGGGATTACAATACCGGAATATATGCGACAGGTCCGGGCGCAAGCAGTGAATTCCCATATGAGGGAGCAAATTACCATAAGGATTGGGAACGTCCGGCGTCGGTATCGTTTTTCCCGTTTGAGGGCGACGGCTTTTCACAAAACTGCGGTATAAAGATTTTCGGCGGATTTTCACGGGCCTTGGCTAAAAAATCCATTGCCTGTTATTTCCGGGCGAAATACGGAAAAGGTGAACTCGATTATCAACTGTTTGAAGATGACGAGCTCTCATGTTTCGAGTCTTTCGTTCTGCGAAATACCGGTCAGGACTGGAACAAAACCGCGATGCGGGATGCTATGATTACGTCGATCGCTTCGGATTATCTCGGACTTGACGTTCAGAATCACCGTCCTGTCGTGCTTTATATAAACGGTGAATACTGGGGCGTTTATTATATCCGTGAAAAAATCAGCGAGCATTATGTTGCGGGGCATTACGGCGTTCGGGCATCCGATGTTCAGGTATGTACCGCCGGCGGAGTTACCTGCGCCGATTATCAGAAAATAATCAAATATGTCGTTTCTCACAATCTTTCAAATGAAGAATATTATGAATATGTGTCATCAATGGTGGACATTGATGATTATATGAAATATATCGTTGCCGAAATCTGCATCGCAAACAGCGATAACGGCAATATAAAGTTTTTCAAAGCGGGTGACGGTAAATGGCGTTGGATAATGTATGATGTCGATCAGGCATTTAAGTTCCCGACAAACCCCACCGTGCAAGAACATCTTAATCCTGCGGGAACGGGATCGTCCGACAGGTTTCCAACAACGTTGATAAACGCCCTCCTCAAAAATGATGATTTTAAAGAAGCGTTTATTTCCGAACTTGCCCGTCAGATGAATGAAGTCTGGACACCGGACGTGGTCAATGCTTACATCGACATATTCGATACCGCAATCGGTGAAGAAATGAAACGTGACGCACAACGGTGGAATCATAAATATTCTTCATATACAAGCGGATTGCAGGAATTGCGCGATTTTATTTCTGCCAGGGAAAAGAGTATTTATTCTCAGGTAAAATCGTATTTCGGTCTTTCGGATAATGAAATGAGCGAATACGGATTTGTCCGATAAATCGTTATCGTATTGAAATTCTTTTTATTTGTGATATACTGTTTTGGAAATAATGTTTTTCGGAGGTCAATATGATTTTTCAGAATTTCGACAGAATAGTTTTTGCGGGTGATTCCGTAACCGATATGGGAAGCAGTTGTCCTGTGGGAGAAGGCCTGTTCGACAATGTAGGCAGAAGTTACGTAAGAGTAATTGAAAATATGCTTGTCGCTTGGTATCCGGAACTGAATATAAGAGTGACCAATTCGGGTATTTCCGGAGATACAAGCAGAGACCTGCTTTCAAGATATGACCGTGATGTTGTTTCACTCAAACCGGATTGGGTTTCCATCTGTATCGGCATCAACGACGTATGGCGTCAGTTTGATTGTCCCGCAATGCCCGACACACACGTTTTGCCTGATGAATACGAAGCAAATCTCGAAAAGATGATTCTTGCGGTAAAAGACAGCGTTAAGGGTATTTTTATGATTACTCCGTATTATATGGAACCAAACGAAAAAGATATGATGCGGGCAAGAATTGACGAATACTGCGCCATTTGCAAAAAACTTTCCGACAAATACGGTTGTATTTTTGTTGATTTCCAGAAGATGTATTCGGATTTCTGCAAAATCAGACATTCTTCCTGTATAGCATGGGACAGGATCCATCCGAATCAGATGGGCGCAACGCTTATGGCAAAAGAATTTTTGAGCAAATGCGGATTCGACTACGATAAAAAATGTGATTTGCAATAATAGAGGTGTTTATGGCAAAGAATCTCGGTAACGTTTATATTCTCGGTGACAGTTATTCAACGTTTCTCGGATATAATCCGAGTGACTGTCCCGCATATTATGAACCGATGGCTGATTATATAGATGTGACCCGTGTGGAAGATACGTGGTGGCATATGCTTATTTCCGAAACCGGTGCGAATCTCGTTATGAATTACAGTTGGTCGGGCTCAACTGTTTGTTATTCGTGGTATGAAGGCATTGTTCCCGAGCAATCTTTTGTATATCGTATTCAAAAGAGCCTTGTCGACGGAGAATGCCTCGGCGAAAAAATAGATACCGTAATCATTCTCGGCGCGACAAACGACTGGTGGGCAGATTCGCCTGTCGGAGAGGTGCAATATTCCGGCTGGACCGAAGAAGACTGCTGCTACTGTCTGCCTGCGTTTTGCCGTATTCTGGATCACATCCGCAGTTCCGGAAAGGACATAAGAATAATCAACGTGATAAATATGGATATGAAGCAGGCGATTGCCGACGGGATGGTAACAGCCTGCCAGCATTACGGAGCAGATTGTCTGCAGCTTGCGAATCTTGATCTTGTCGGCGGACATCCGACGGCGCTCGGTATGAAACAGATCAAAGACCAGATAATCGAATATCTGAATAAATAATAATACAGAACAAAAGCGCCGCAGTGAAAAACTGCGGCTCTTTCATTAAATTACGCCTTTAGGCAGGCTTGCGCATGTGCAAGCCAATCAACCACCCGCTATGAGGGTGCGCATCGGTGGTTACACCAAAAAAATCTCCCATGTGGTACAATAAGGTGTTCAAGTCTTAGAGTACTACGAAAGGAGATTTTTATGGCTAATAGCACAAATAGTTTATCACATACAAAATGGTTATGCAAGTACCATATAGTAATTGTTCC
>JAZQQT010000141.1:0-6776 GCA_045629205.1 Eubacteriales bacterium | reverse complement strand
GCACACCACTTTTGATACAATGTGTATCTGAAATGGTGTGCAGTTTCTTTTTGCAAAAAGCCCTATTTCACGGCATTTTCCAACACTTTTTAACGAAAGCAGGTTCCGAGGGCTAACGGGTTATGGCCTTCGGAGCCTGTTTTGATGCGTTTTGCCTGCACCTTTTAACGAAAGCCCGTGGGGGTGTGCACTTTTTCGGAAAGGTCGGTTTTCAATCGTTAAATTGTGTCAGAATTGGCTTGATAATAATATTCGCTGCCGTCAATCAGGCGGAGGAGGATTTCTCCCTTTTTGACGGTGCATCTTTCCAGCAACACATAACAGGCTTCCTCGCTGAATTTCCGTTCCGACTGTTCTATGACCGACCGCATCGAAGCAAGCCGATTTTCCTTTTCGCCGTATTTCTTCCTCGACTTGATTGTCTGCTCCAAGGTGCTGATAAGCCCGTTCTGCAAATCAGGATGTGCCACCATGAATGCCGAAACGGAGCAACAAAACATCTCCTGCAAATCGCGGTCATTTACATGAGGGGCTTTGCAGTGTACTTCATTGCCCCACCGGTTATTGCAGACCCAAACATTGGTTACAGTACTCTGCTCTTAATAATAGCGATTCAGAGAACAGAGCATACGCTATTTCGCTGGCATTAAATGACCTGCGTCAAACGAATCAGGATAATATGCTATCTGATGATGATACGATTTATGGAATTGCTGCGGAATACGCAAATTCCGGTTTTTCAAAAATTGCTGAAATGATTCCGAACTTTGATGAATATGACGAAGATGATTTTGTGCAGCAACTTATTGCGTTGATGGACGATAAATATGATGAGATAACATCAATGGGATGAGAATAAAGTGATTATTCTCCTGATATAATGACCTTATGGGACATAAATGATCTCATTCGATATGGGAGTCATTTACTATAGTCGAATTTTGTGTGTTAACAAATTCATTATGACAGAGAAAATGGGGATGGGTAATACAATGATTTGTGATTATTGTGGAGAAGAGGCTAAAGGTCCTAAAGAACGATTATATCATGTGGTATATTGGATTTATTCTCGGAATGTTTTGCAACTATTGACGGAGAGAGAAACATAGTTCATACTGCATTTTCGATGTTAAAAACGTTTGTGCTGAGTGAAACAATCATCATATTAGTAGCCGATCTGTGCCTGCACAAATAACTCAATATATATATTATTAATGAAATACTTGTAGAGCATGGAGTAGCTTCGCTCGGCAGCGGCGAGCAAGAACAAAACAAAGAGGAGAAAGGTTATGCCCAGTATCGATGATCGTATTCGAAATATTGACAATGTAATATGCCGTCATATCGCGAGTGCAGATGTTTCTCCTCGCGGAGCGGTTTCTCAGGATATTTTGGCGCAACTGCGTAATTTCATTGAGCATATTATGCTGAAATTTTACGCGAATGGCGGAGATATCGAGAATACATATCCTAATATATGTTCCGCAATTGAATATGTTCAAACTCGCGGTGATCTGAAAGTGTTATATAAATTCCATGACTACCTTCAGATCGTAGCATCACACTATACTCTTGATGAGGAAAATTCTGAAAGGTTGATGCTGAAGTATTATCAGAATCTGCTTGAAGTTAAAAATCTGCTTCACGACAGATTCGGTATGGATGTTCTCTCAAATCTCGACGATTTTCCGCTCCATGTAGATGAGGTTCTGCAGGAGTATTATGAAAAGATTGCCGAAAAAATATGCCGGTATGATGTAAGAAATGCTGTAGCTACAGATAAATACTACATTCAGAAAATCAAGCCGTTTTTCGTCAATCATCAGGTATACTATGAAGTCACTTTTACACCTGCAAATGATTATGCGAGCAAATCAAATAGAGTAATTGCGTTCACCAGAATCAGAATTACAGATTACTACTCAGCAAGATTTTCTCTTTCCAACGATAGCATAGAAATATTAGGAAAGACCATGCCCGTTCTTGTTATTACAGGATGGGAAGTTGCAATACGAGACTGCGAATATAAAAACTTCATATCAGTTCTTTGCGGTCAGCAGAGAGCGGTCAGCTATAAAGAGCAGCAGAATATCAGCCGATATCTTACGGCAACAGGCTTCAGCCTTACTGATTTAATGGATTTCCCGGACTCCGCATTTAATGAAGTAAAGGCTGTTCTAAGCGTTGATGTTAGAAATCCAGTCTTTGTGCCAGCATTAGAAGCGAGTAGGAATATTATCAGAAACCATGGTTCCGGAGAAAACTTGCTAAGGTATTTTCTTTATCAAATGAATAATAAGGTTATCAAGGCGCAGCGCCAGTCAAATTCTAACGATAACCTATCAGATCTCTATTTACAGAATGGATGCATACCGTTTGATACAATGCCATTCATCAGTTCTCCGATTGGGCATAATCCTCGCTTAAGCGATTTGTTTGATTGCATACATGCCCAAGAAAGAAAGCATGAGCTTCTTGCTCGCTTTGTCCGCAATAACACGGAAATTAACGGCGAATTGTTTACTACCGTCAGAGAAATAGAGGGCTTTGACGATATTGCGAATTTGGCGCAGAAGTATAATGAAAAGTTGTGGTTTGGTCATAGAGAGCATAGTAAGCTGGTTATTGAAAATGGGCAGATTTTCATCAATGGTTACAAAGACGATACTTGCAACATTATAAACAAATTAAAAAGTTTATCATCTTCCGGAATTCAGAACTATTCTAACTCTGTTGATGCATGGCTTAATGGGCCGAATTCCGGTGTAGATTGTGATGAGAAAAAATCTGCCTTACGTCTGATGTATGAGAACTCGAAAGTTGCGCTTATATATGGCTCTGCTGGTACCGGAAAATCAACATTAATAAATCACGTGGCACATTTCTTTGCTGATAAGAGAAAACTGTTTCTTTGTCAAACAAATCCAGCAGTCGATAATCTAAAGCGCAGAGTTACTGCATCAAATTGTACATTCCTTACAATTTCTAAATTCTTATGGCGAGATAATTTACAAACAGAGTATGATTTGCTGGTTATTGATGAATCCAGCACAGTCAGTAATGATGCTATGCGAAAAATTCTGGAAAAAGCGAGCTTCCAGCTTCTGCTATTAGTCGGAGACACTTATCAGATCAGTTCTATACGCTTTGGTAACTGGTTTAGTGCTGCACGAGCTTTTGTGCCCGAAACGTCTGTGTTTGAGCTAACCGTGCCATACAGAAGCAAAGATGATAATTTAAGGCTGCTCTGGGAACGGGTCCGGAATATGGACGATACTATTATGGAACTCATTGCTCGCCAAGGATACTCCATTACACTGGATATGCTGTTCGAATCGGTCGTGACAAACTCGGTCTATTACGGGCTATTCTTCGTCCTCTACCTCACCGGCGTATGGACACCGACACTTATCGGAATTGCCTTGATGTTCGGCATCGGCAATGCTTTTGATGCCGTCGTCTCCGGTGCGGCATATTGGTATTTTTTGAAGAAACGGAAAATCAAAATATCTAATATAGACTAAAAGATGATCCGACTCCACCGTAAATGGCAGAGCCGGATCGTTTTTTTCGTATTTCTTTCGTGTTTTGTTCGTGTTTTCGGAAATTGCCCTTATATTTCCTCTATCAGATAGTCTGTGTATGGCGCCTTATCGGTTGCGAAAGTATCGAATGCAAACTGGGCACCCAAGCGGAAGCCGGTGATGAAGCTGTCGAGATTTGATTCGCCGTTAACGGTTGCCCACGCATCGACATAGCTGATAAACCGTCTCTTTTCTTCGCCGGATAGTTTATCGGTCAGAAAGTCCTCACTTTCACTCAGCGTTTGCATATCCTTTTGCACCTTCGGATTTTGATCCGAACCTCGCGCCTGCGGGTTGATATTTCCGTAATAGAATTCTTCGATGAAGTTCATCCTATATTCCTCCTGTTAAACACTTTTTTCTGCTTTTCAGCGTTCAACCCGTGCGCCGATGCCGTAAAAATGGTGTGTTTATGCGGGTTTTGGTCAAATCCGTTATCAACTTCGCGACCAAGGTGCACAACGAAAAGGCACAAATTGGAAAATATGGGAAGTTATAGGTCGTTACGGGAAGATGCAGGAAGATATGGCCAAACTAATCTCAAATCATGTGAGAACAATAGACGTAATAATATCTAAATTCGTGCAAATAATATCATTTAACACTTGCAAATTCGTGAAAGTTATGATATAATGATGCCAATAATAACATCGGAGGTGCTGTTATGGAGCGAAATGCACTGCAAGACTTGATAGAGTGGAATAACAACAAACGGAAAAAGCCGTTGATCGTTTGGGGTGCGCGTCAGGTCGGCAAAACTTTCCTTATCAAAGATATTTTTGCCGAAACCTACTATAATAAAAACTATATTTATGTGGATTTCAAAAAAGAGGATGAGGTCCGCGATTTCTGCACCGGCACTGCCAATGCAGGGAAAATCATGGAATATATTTCTCTGTTTTTCGGCAAGAAAATCACCGAAAACACGCTTCTGATTTTCGATGAAGTGCAGGAATGCCCGAACATTGTATCGTCGCTCAAGTATTTCTGCCAGGATTTCAGGCAGATTCCCGTGATTGCCACCGGCTCTATGGTGCGCATCAAAATTCAAAGAGAAAGCAACAAAAGAGGTGCCGGTGAAAAGGATAAGTTCCTTTTCCCGGTCGGAAAGATCAATCAAATCACGGTCTATCCGATGACTTTTGATGAGTTTTTAATGAACGCCAACCGAATGTTGCACAACAAAATCAAGGAAGCATACGAAAAGAAAAAGCCGCTCGAACAGAGTTTTCACGAAATGGCGATGGAGCAGATTTATAAATATCTGCTTGTCGGCGGTATGCCCGAAGCGGTTGAAGCCTATATCGACGGCGGAGATCTTCTTGAGTCAAGAGAAATTCTCAAGACGCTTTATGACAATTACCTCTCCGATATGGAGCTGTATCAGGCAAGCCCGGAAGCCGTGCTTCGTTCTCGCACACTGTACCAAAATATTTACAAGGAGCTCAACAAGGAATCCAAGAATTTCTCACCCGGACTGGTTGAAGAAAACAGCAGGACAAGAGATTATGCCACTTCCATTCAGTGGCTGACATTGGCACATGTTGTCAATCAGTCGTTTCAACTAAAAGAGCATATCACAATGCCGCTTATACAGGATAATGACAGCAATTTCCGTCTGTTTCTCGGTGATATCGGAATGTTCTCTTATCAGAGCGGAATCAACGCCGCTTCGTTTGTTTCAAACGAAAGAGAAAATACCCTTTCCGGCATATTCTTTGAAAACTTCGTTGCCGATGAATTGATTGCAAAAGGCAATAAACTGTTCTATTGGCGTGGCAAATCGTCTGCCGAGCTTGAATTTGTCATCGAATCCGATAATAAGCTTTATCCAATCGATGTAAAAAAAGGAAGAGGTACGTTGAACTCACTCGAAAAGTTTGCCAATCACAACAAATTCGAGTTTGCCATCAAGGTTTCAAAAAACAATTACGGTTATGATGCAGGGCAAAAACTGCTGACACTTCCGTTTTACTTTTTCCCGTTTGCCGCAAAAGACCTTGCCGATGGGAAAATCACGGTGTGAACGGCAAATCTGACAAACAAAATACGAGGTGCAATATGTTAAAACCGTTATCGCAAAAAACACTTGAAAAGAAATATGCAGAATTGGGGCTTTCGCAAAACAAAATTGATCTGCTCCACCAATATTTTCTTTGCTTTTCCAATTTGTATGGTGTGCTCCCAATAAGAGATGCCTGGGAGATTTTTAAACATTATGAAGGGATTGCCGTTCACAAAAAGGACTTTGTTGCTTTCTCGGGCATTGTTCAACGAGAAGGAAATCTTCCTTATTCGATATACGAACAAAATGAGATATACAGCGAAGAAAACGCTGATCCTTTATATCGCATGATTGTCAACAACAAATTGGTTCTGTCCGGATATAACAGATTTATTTATATTTATGCTACGGTTGACCGTCAAGGAGACAAACCGTATTATATCCCTGAGAAAAAGATTTTTGAAAGCTTTACTGAAGATCGTTTTTATTTGACACCACACGGCAACGATATGAAATCGTTTATCGGTAATTTAAAAACCACCGGTGTCAGCAAAGATTACGACGGAAAGCCTAACGGTGAGTTGACGGATTTAAGCGGCTTCCCCGTCAAAGGCAAGTGCTTGGCAGAGTGCATTTTCTACACACAGAATGAAAAATTTGAGCTTGAATACTTTAAGAGTGAATCCAAAAAGCAAAAATTGCTTGAAACTTTTAATATTCCGGCATCCGAAAAAATACTGCAAAGAATCGAAGAATATATTATGACTGGCGGAGTATTTGAGAAGGAAAGTCCTGCACAAGAAATGGAATTTCTTGTCGACTTTTTGAATGAGGATTTCGGTGTTGAACTGTCCGAAATGCAATTTGAGCGATTTTCCGAATTGTTTATGGGGCTAAACAATAAAAGCAACCTGTGGCTGAATTGCGGTTGGAGTCCGGATGAACTTTTCAAAAAGTCGGCACACAAAATGCCGAGTACCATTTCAATGGGGCCGAATATGAAAAAGATGTTCGCAAGCGGCGAAATGGACAGAGAAGAATTTGAGAAGCAATTAGCACAAATGGGAATCGCATTGTCGGATGAATAGAAAAAAACAACCTTCTTCAATCCTTTGGAGAAGGTTGTTTTTGCCCGTGCGCCGGCGCCTTAAAAATGTAGTGTTTATGCCTGTTTAGTCAAATCCGTT
>JAZQQT010000140.1:0-2620 GCA_045629205.1 Eubacteriales bacterium | reverse complement strand
GTATACCGAAGAAGAATTCCACAACAACGAATATTACGATGAAGATCCGATGTTCAAAGATTCGGCAAACGGAGACTTTACCATATTGGACGGCTCGCCGTTATTCGACCTCGAGGGATTTGAAATCTTCGACTTTTCCGGGGCCGGAAAACAATAAAATATTTTGGTTTAAAGCCGTCTGCTGTATGCAGGCGGCTTTTTCTTGACAACAATTATCAGATAATATATAATAGATAAAAAAGTTCGGGAGATAATAAATGAAAAAAATCATTTCTCTTATTTTGATACCGATAATAATGTTTTCACTGATTTCTGTGGCCGTTTTTTCCGAAGATAATACAACGGTTGCCGCTGTATCGGTCGGTGAAAATGATATTTTCGTTGCGCTCGACGGCAACGATGTAAATAACGGAACATTAGACGCACCTTTGGCAACAATAAATGCGGCAAAAGAAAAAGCAAAAACAGTTGACGGAGAAGATGCCGTAAACGTCTGGTTCCGTGAGGGTCGTTATTATATCGACGAAACGGTTCAATTTACAGCCGAAGACAGAAAGAACGTTACTTACCGTGCATATAACGGCGAAAATGTCGAATTCTTCGGCGGAAAATATATTACGGGCTGGAAAACCGTCGAAATAAACGGGATAACCGCTTGGATGGCCGACATTTCGGATTATTATGATTTTTATACCGTATATAATAAAGACGGCTTTCTTGAAAATACAAGATATCCGGAAGATAAAAACGAGTATTTATTTGCTGTTGCAAACGCAACGTCTCCCGATGGACGTGAATCATACGGTGTCGGAATATCTGCTCCGTTTATCGGGTATGCCGATCCGGCGGATTTAATTGAGTTTTACTCTCTCGAAAGTGTATTGTGTCATCTTATTGCAAGAGGATGGACCGACGATCTTGAGTATCTTACCGATATTAATTATGAAACCGGCGCAATGACGTTTGGCTACGGCAATTTATTCGGACTTCCCGCCGGCAACAGATACTGGTTTAATAACGTTCGCGAAACATTGAAAAAACCGGGTCAGTGGTATGCCGATAAAACCGAGAAAAAGCTTTATTACGTTCCTCAGGAAGGGGAAACATTAGACAATACCGAAATCTACGTGGGCAGACTTGATACTTTATTCTCTCTTACCGAAACCACAGGATTGTCATTCATTGATTTGACCTTCAACTGCACCGATTGGGTAATTTCTCCCGGACCTCACGCTCCGAACTTCTCGTTTTCGTCAGAGGGGCTGATGTTCATCGACAATGCGAACGATACGGTAATAGAGTCATGCACGTTCAAAAACGGCGGCGCTATCGCCGTCAGTATCGTCGGTGATTCAGCCGGGTTTGTTCTCAAAAATTCACTTATTACCGATATAGGAGTTTCAGGCGTTGCCGTCGCTGATATTTCATCGTCTAATTCGCATCATTCTACCGATGTTACGATAACTGATAATGAAATTTGCCGTTACGGAAGAGTCAATTTTGACGGAATGGGTATAGGTATAGAATACTGTGACGGTGCCGTATTAGAGCATAACACTATATATGACGGTTACTACAACGGTATAGGTTTAAGCGCGTTAGGTATAAGAGAACTTGATGATTTCGGTAATCATATTTCGAATATTAAAATCAGGTATAATCTTATATATGATATCGGACAGGGAGTTATTTCCGACATGGGCGGTATATATACGTCGGGATGGCAAAAAGGCGGCGAAATAATAGGAAACGTCGTTCATGATGTTTACAGATTCGAAGGCGAAGGCGGTTACGGCGGTCATTGTCTCTATTTCGACCAGGGTTCCGCAAATCACATTATAAAGAATAATCTGTTATATAATTGTTCGGACGACGGTATTACGATAACCGGCTGCTGCAGTAATCTTAACGTTACCAACAATATTATCGGTAATTCCGCACGTTGTATCGGCGGTGGTGCAAATCTCGGCGATTATTGGTTTACAGCCGATGATCTGAATATAAATCATAATATATTCCTTGCTTATTCGTCTGACAGCGTTTTCTTTTACAGCTATGCGGAAAATAATCAGGTATGGCTAAAAACCGAATCTGATAATTTGTTTTACGATTACAGCGGTTCGTATACCGAAGACGATTTTCATAACAACGAATATTATGATGAAGACCCCATGTTCAAAGATTCCGCAAACGGTGATTTTACAATTCTTGAAGGCTCACCGCTGTATGACATGGACGGATTCGAAATCTTTGATTCTTCAGGCGCGGGAAAACAATAATATAAAACTGGAGAGTATGATATGAAAAAGATTATTTCGCTTCTTTTAACAGCGGCGATGGTTTTCACTCTTTCGGCAGTTTCGATGTTTTCCGAAGGTGAAGATGTTTCGACGCCGATAGGTGAAAATGATATTTTCGTTGCGCTCGACGGCAACGATGCAAATAACGGAACAATAGACGCACCTTTGGCGACGGTAAATGCGGCAAAAGAAAAAGCAAAAACAGTTGCCGGTGATGAACCGATAAACGTATGGTTCCGCGAGGGCCGTTATTATCTCGATGAAACGGTTGCGTTTACGGCAGAAGACAGAAAAAACGTAACTTACCGTGCGTATAACGG
>JAZQQT010000139.1:0-22276 GCA_045629205.1 Eubacteriales bacterium | reverse complement strand
TTGTTATATTATTATATTGAACAATTTATCTCTTGGACTTTGTGATATCGTTAAGGAGCTTCATAAAAGCTTCGTCGGAATCATCTTCATCCTGATAATTTGCGTTTGCCGTTCTGGAAGAAACGGGAGCGCTGTAAGAAGAAACTTCTTCTTCGGAAGAATTATCGACAATCTTCTTTGCGGCGGTAAAAGCATCTTCATCGGAAACGGGTCTCGGATTTGTAAATCCGGTTGCGATAACGGTTATACGAAGTTCGTCTTCGAGATTTTCATCGAATGCCATACCCCAGATAATACGGGCATCGGGATGAGCCTCTTCCTTGATGATATCAGCCGCGCGATCGATTTCTTCGAGTGAGATTTCGGGATCTGCGGTAAAGTTGAGGATTATACCCATTGCATTTGAAATCGAGGTTTCGAGAAGCGGACTTGTAATCGCTGCTCTTGCGGCGATTTCGGCTTTCTCTTTGCCTTTACCGGAAGAAACGCACATATGAGCATATCCGGCATCTTTCATGACGGAAGAAACGTCTGCAAAGTCGAGGTTGATGAACGCATCGCGGACGATAAGGTCGGTAATACTCTGAACGCTCTGTTTAAGAATGGAATCGGCCTTTTCGAAAGCATTTGCCAAAGTGATTTTTTGGTCGGATACCATTTTCAGTCTTTCATTGGGAATAACGACAAGTGAGTCGACATTGCCGAGAAGTTCCTGAATGCCGGCATCTGCCTGTTTCATTTTATGGGTTCCTTCAAAACCAAACGGTTTTGTTACAACACCGACGGTGAGAACTCCCATGGATTTTGCTATCTGAGCAACTACGGGAGCAGCGCCGGTTCCGGTTCCGCCGCCCATACCGGCAGTAACGAATACCATTTCGGTATTCTCAAGAGCCGCTTCTATTTTTTCTTTGCTTTCTTCTGCCGCACGACGACCGACATCGGGGTTTGCTCCTGCGCCGAGGCCGTGAGTAACATTTTCGCCGATAAGAATTTTATGAGTTGCACTTGATCTGTTAAGGGCCTGTTTATCTGTATTGATGGCAACAAATTCCACGCCTTCTACATTATCGGTAACCATACGGTTGACAACGTTGTTGCCGCCTCCGCCTACGCCGAGCACCTTAATGTTAACGATGGTTTCTTTTTCTTCTACACTACGAAATGACATGTCTGTTAATCCCTTTCATATTCTTTGTCTATCATACCACATAATAAAACCGTAGTCAATAATATTTTTGCTTATTTTTTAATTTTTTTTAAAATCGGATTCTTTTTTGATAATATCACCGCCTGATTACTGAGAAATAATCCTGCAGCGCCCTTTTGTATAATCCCTGACGTTGATGATCATTTTATTGTTGTTTTTATTTTTTTCAAGTATTCTTATAAGTAAATCAAATTTCTTTTCGGTATTTTCCGACGTGCCGAGTTCAACGGTGATCCTGTTTTCCAGCGTAAACGATATGTTGTATTTTACGGAAAGATTGACCGACGTAAGACTGCCGCGCATATCATATCTGTCAAGATTGTCAAAAATATCCTCTATAACAGACATCTCGATATTGACGTCGTAGTCGAATTCTTTTCCCATGACGACGCCGAAATTTTCCTGAGGATCGTCGCCCACATCGAAAGTCATTCCGACAACAAAAATAACGTTGTCATACAGTTCTCTTGTGCGCTCAAGAACCTTCATATCGCTGTCAAGATAAAAATAATCCCCGTATCCCGTTTCGATTGCCATATACGGAACGGAAGGAACAACGGAAACGGTAACCTCCGAAGGAAATCCGACATTGACGGTTACGTCTTTAACATATGAATAATCATTTAAGATCGCTTTTTTGACTTTTTTTGGATTTACCGAAAGCAGCGGAGAACCGATATCGAGACCGGCAGAAGCCACCAGGTTGGCAGACTCGTAATCTGTTTCGTTAATTACTTTTATCGTGCGGACGACCACGAACAAATTCAAAACAAGAATCACGGCGGCGACAACGATACAAATGAGCAAAGCAATCCTTACCGCACGTCCGATATGAAGCATGCGGCTTCTTTTGTCCATAAGTGTTTTGTTGTCGATCGGCTTTCGGTTCATTGATTTATCCTATAGTAATTCGTCTATGAAATCACAAATTTCCTCTGCGGCGTGTTCTTTTGAAAGTTTTTTTGCCGACTGTTCCATTGAGAGTCTCAAAGACTCGTTTTGCAATATCGCGACTGCTTCGCGGTAAAGTTCTTTTCCGCTCAGATCCTTTTCCTCAAGCAATACCGCTGCTCCCGCGTCGCTGTAACTTTTGGCATTGAAATACTGATGGTTTTCGGCGACATTGGGAGACGGAATCAGAATACTTGCCTTTCCGAGAGCCGCGATTTCGGTAAGAGTCATGGCACCCGATCTTGCGATTATCAGATCGGCAGCAGCCATACATACCGGCATATTATAAATATATTCAAACAGTTTTATATTCGGATTTTCATAATTCGGACCGAAATTGGCTTTGACACGCGCGTAATCACCCGAAGCGCCGTGGTAATGTATTATATTCCCTTCGCGGGAGGAAAGATCCGCCATTTCCACAAAAGCGTCATCGAGAGTTTTTGCGCCGAGGCTTCCGCCGAAAGAAAGAATAAACTTTTTATCTGCGGGAATACCGAGTTTTGCTCTCGCTTCCGATTTATCGAGAGTCAGAAAGTCCTTGCTTACGGGGTTACCGACTACCGCCATTTTATCCGGATCGGCTTTAAGCGGCTTCGCAAGCGGAAAGCTCAGAAGAATACGATTTGCCTTACCGGAGCAAAGTTTTGTTACCATACCCGGATATGCATTCTGTTCGTGAATGACCGTTTTGTATCCCATATTCTGAGCGGTTTTCAGAACCGGAGCGCTGACGTATCCCCCCGTCCCGAGAACGATATCGGGCTTGAATTTACGGATTATTTTTTTTACTTTTGCCGATGCTTTTATATATTTTACAACGGTGATGACATTATGTTTGACGGATTTCCATGATTTACCGCGCGAAACGCCTGTAATGTCTATGAATTCCATTTCAAATCCGGCGCGAGGAACAAGATCCGCTTCGATTTTATTTTCGGTTCCGATAAACAGAATTTCCGACTCAGGATGACGGTATCTGTATTCCTGCGCTATGGCTATTGCAGGGTTGACATGACCGGATGTTCCTCCGCAGGCAACAATCATTTTCATTCCCGATTATCCTCCCCCGTGATATCGCTTCCGGCATCGGCATTCGCATGTTTTTTATGCAGAAACGGGAACAAAGGTCCGTCGTCCATATACCTTGAGACATGAAGCATCATACCTACTTCGACCATCTGCGCAATAATAGCCGTTCCGCCGTAACTGAAAAAGGGCAAAGATATTCCGGTAACAGGCAGAATATCCGTAACAACGAGAAGATTGAAGACTATCTGCGCCCCCAAATTCACGGTGATTCCGAATGCAATAAGAGATCTGAACTTATCCTTTGATCTTAATGATATCTCAAAGCCGCGCCATATAAGAAATCCGAACAAAACAACAATCAGAACCGCGCCGATAAAGCCGAGTTCCTCGCATGCAATCGGGAAAATAAAGTCGTTTTGCGACTCGGGAAGATACAGGTATTTCTGACGGGATTTTCCGAATCCGAGACCGGTCAGACCTCCGGATCCGATAGCGTAAAGCGCCTGCGTTTCCTGATATTTTTCATCTTGCGAAGTGCCTGTTACACGCTTAACCATATAATCATTTGTAAAAAATACCACAACGAAAATGACGGCGACTACAATTACAATTACAGCTAAAAGCAACCATTGTTTTTTTCCTCCGTAAAGAAACATCGATGCCCCTATAATCGCAAGAAGAACAGCCCCGGAAAGATGGGTCTCGAAAATAACCAGAAGGACATAAATCAGAGTTATCGCAATGGGGAAAACCGTATCTCTGACAGTCCTGCTGCTGAACTTAAACGTAGAGCTTTTTGTAAAATAGAAAGCAAGAACGACAATAAGAGCAATTTTTGCAAGCTCCGAAGGCTGAAACTGAAATGAACCGATGTATATCCAACGGTGTTCTGTCTTTGTGGGAATGAAATAGACCAAAATCAAAAGCAGTATCGTCAATAAATATATACCGATACCTCCGGCCGCCAATATCCAATCGGGAATAAAAATAAAAGCAATGCAAAAAAGAGTCCCGATTGCAAGAGCAATCAGCTGACGGCGGATATAATAATAACCGTCACCGTATGAAGAAAGTCCTTTGGCAAAACTCGCCGACCACACCATCAGCAAACCGGTCCCGAGAAGAACAACGACTATGGCAAGATAAACAAAATCTATTCTTCCCGCTTTTTGCTCAAACTTTTTTCCTTCAATCGAAGGTATTTCATACGAATCCAGCAGCGGGCTTACGCTCTTTTTCATTCTTCTCTCCTTTCGTCGGTTTTTTCAAGTCTTAAAATTCAATATATTTTCCCAGAGCACAAATAAGGCATGCAGCTGCGGAAATTGCCGTAAAAGTGAAAACGATTTTCTTTTCGGGCCAACCGTCAAGTTCCAATCCGTGATGAACGGGAGTCATTTTGAACAGTCTTTTTCCGTGGGTCAGTTTGAAATAGGTTCTTTGAATGAGAACCGAAAAGGTTTCGAACAAATATACAAAACCGGCAATGAACAGCGCATACGGAACATCAAGAACAAACGCGGTGCAAACGACCATACCGCCTATAAACATAGACCCGGTATCACCCATAAACACTCTTGCGGGATTCCAGTTGAAAAACAGGAAACCGATCAAGCCGCCGAGAAATGCGGTATTCAAAATTGCCATATCCGAAGCGCCGTCGGTAACGGCAAAGACAATAAACATAATATTGACGGGGATGGTTACGGAAGTCAGAAGTCCGTCTATTCCGTCGGTAATATTCGTTCCGTTTACGAAACCGACAAAGCACACAAAAGCAAAAAGATAATAAAAATACCAAAGGTCAAGGCGGTAATCGGTAAAAGGCAAAGCTACGGTAGTGTCCCAATGATTCCTTATTCCGAGATAAAGAACAAATCCTATACCGAGAACAAACTGACAAATCAGCTTTTGTATTTCCGTCAGTCCTTCGTTATGTTTTTTTCTGATTTTCGTAAAGTCATCGGCTAATCCCATCATGGCAAGTAAAAACGCAACGATAAGCGTTGTTATTGCCGATGAAGGAAGGCTGCCTCCGTAAAAATCTTCGCCTTTCGAATAATATGAAAAAGCGAAAATCAGATACGCGATAACTGTGGAAACGATAAATAAAACTCCGCCCATGGTAGGAACGCCCTGCTTGTTTTTATGCCATGTCGGACCGTATTCTGTTATAATCTGTTGACCGAATTTGAGAACCCGTAATTTATTGATTATATACGGTGCGGCCAAAGTGCACAAGACAAGCGAAGCAAGGCCTGCCGAAATCATTTTCAATACCATATTTCAGTTCCTTTTTTCCTGTAAAAAACCGTTAATAATTTCATCGGCTCTCATATCATGAGATGCCTTAAACAAAATACAATCACCTTCGCGGGCAATGTGAAGCAGTTTATCAAGAGCCGCCCCTCTGTCCGCACATACATATATTCTCTCCGACTGCATTCCCGCCGCTTTTGCGCCTTCGGCATATGCATAAGCAAAATCTCCGAAAAGAACGGCGTAATCTATTCCGCGTATATGTTCGCCGACCATTCTGTGCAGATAATCGGAATAAGTCCCCAATCCGAGCATATCACCGAGAACGGCTATTTTATTTCCGGATGATTTTCTTTCGGAAAGACCTTCCAACGCACCGCAAACCGGATCGGGACTTGCGTTATATGTATCGTCAATGATCGTATAACCGCATTCATCATAAATGATATTTCTGCCCGGCGTTTTTTCAAAAGCAGACAGACCCTTTTTAATCAAATCTGTTTCAAGTCCGGAAAGGAGCCCGACAGAAATCGCAAGAAGAGCATCGGTAACATAATGGTTGCCGCCCGCCACATTAAGAACCACGGGAAAAGAAGTATCATCAATGCCGTTTATACCGATCACGGAAACGTCAAAAGATATGGTTTCCCCGTTATTTGTAATATTTGAAGCGAAGACGTTTACGTTTTTATTTTTATAACCCGACGTGACGACATTGCCGAATCTGTTTTTGTTTTCGAAAAGCATTTTGTCATCACCGTTAAGAACCAAAGTTCCGTTCGGATTCAAGCCGTCGAGAATTTCAAATTTTGCATCAAGTATATTTTCGAGACTTCCGAGATTATCTATATGCGAATACCCTATATTTGTTATTACGGCAATATCCGGCAGTGCAATACGCGAAAGAAGACTGATCTCACCTTTCCCGCTCATTCCCATTTCGGCAACGCACATTTTATCATCGGGATCAATGCCGAGAACAGTAATGGGCAAGCCGGTTTCACTGTTTTTGTTACCCTCGGTTTTATGTGTTTTTACCGATGCGGATAAAACGGAATATATGAATTCTTTTGTTGTGGTTTTGCCGACACTTCCGGTTACGCCGACAACTTTTACGTCTCTTTTTTTTCGATAATCCGATGCGAGCCGCTGTATCGCGGAAACGGTATCCTCCACGATAACACACGGAACGTTCACGTCGAGTCTGCGATCACAGAGAACGGCAGATGCTCCGTTCCGGACGGCGTCCGGAGCGAATCTGTGACCGTCCACACGCTGACCTTTGATACATATGAAAAGATCGTTCCCTTTTACTTTGCCCGAATCGGTAGCAAATCCGGTATACGTTCCGTTTCCGTTTATTGCCGTTCCGCCGGTAATCAAGGCGGTATCCACAGTAGTCCTGTTTATCATATTATTAATCCTGCTCTTTTTCTACATACACCGTCACGACCGTAGCCAGGTTCACTGTTTCACCCGCGGCGGGACTCTGACCGGTTGCCTTTACCGTAGGCAAATTGATAGTATCGCCGACCACATCTATATTTAATCCGAGACTTTTAAGCAAACGATTGCATTCGGCTGTTGTGTATCCGGTCAAATCCGGAACGACAACGGTTTTCGAAGTCTGGATGTCGTCGGTAAAAACAACGACCATACTGCCTTCGGGAAGTTTTGTCCTGGATTTAGGCAACTGCGTTGAAACAACGGCTTCGTCGGATGAATCGCCGAAAATATTCGCATAAAAACCGGCATCTTCAAGAGCATCCTTTGCTTCTGCAACGGTAAGACCGGTAATTGACGGAACAGAAACAGTGTAGATGTCGCCTTCTTCATACTCGGGTTCGATACCGAGATAATCCAGAGTATCTTTTAGTATCCTCTTCGCGAGAGGCGCGGCAATAACGGAACCGTATTGAACGGTAGAGTTAGGTTCATCGACAACTACGAGAACACAAACCTGCGGGTCGCTCGCCGGAGCAAAGCCTATAAATGACGCGACGGTCTTTTCCTCCGATACGTCAAGTTTTTGGGACGTTCCGGTTTTTCCGCCGATATGATACCCTTTGATGTATGCCTGCTTGTTTTTTTCAACGGTATATTCAAGATATTCGCACAGAATATCCGAAGTTTCTTTTGAAACGGTTTGTTTTACAATCCGGGGGCTGTTGCTTTCAATGATATTTCCGTTGGTATCGGTGATTTGTTTTATTATATACGGCTGCATATAATTTCCGTCGTTTATAACAGAGCAGACTGCCGAAATCAGCTGCAAGGGTGTGATTTTAAATCCCTGTCCGAATCCGGATTCGGCAAGTTCGACATCATTGAACGAAGATAATGAATAATGGTATCCCGCCTGTTCGCCCTGCACACCGCAGTTTACCCTGTCGCGCAATCCGAAAAGAGTTATATAATCATAAAACTTACTTGCGCCGATCCGAAGAGCAAGTTTCATAAAAACAGGATTACATGAATTTGCCAATCCTTCTCTTAAATCTTCGTCACCGTGACCATCACGTTTATTACAGTGGATACGAACACCGGAAATTTCAAGCCAACCATAGCAATTGAAAGATTCATAAAGCGTTACTTTTCCCTCTTCAAGAGCCATAGCTGCCGTAAGAATTTTGAAGGTGGAACCCGGTTCATACTGTTCGCAGAGTTTATTACGCCAGAATTCTTTTGCCTTTGTATTATACGCATTTATATATTCTTCCGTGCCGAAAGTATATTCGCTTGCAAGTGACGACAGAGTCATATCGTCTGCTATTGTAAACGGATCGTTCGGATCATAATCCGGTTTTGAAGCCATTGCAAGTATTTCACCGGTCTTAACATCCATAATAATACCGGCAACACGCTGCTGAACATTATGGTCCACACGCGTTTCAGATATATATTTCTCAAGTATATACTGCAGTCGGATATCAATCGTAAGATATAAATTACTGCCGTCTTCGGCATCTATGACTTTCTCATATTCGAATGGAAGAGCCGTTCCGTCCAAGCCCTGCGCGGCAATCTTTTTTCCGTCGGTACCCGACAGATAACTGTCATACTTCATTTCAAGTCCTTCCAGTCCCTGATTATCCGTTCCGACAAATCCGAGCACCGTAGAAAGAAGCGTTCCGTGAGGATAGTATCTTTTTTGCGTTTCTCCTATATGAAGCACACCGGTATACTTGTTTTTGATATAGTCTTCCGAAGACATATACTGACGTAAACGCTCAACCGCGTCTTTTTCTACCTGCCTGGCAATAATAGTGTATGCCGAGGAGGTATTTGAAGCCTGTGCATAAACCTTATCTTCATCTATACCAAGAGCAACGGCAACATTATGCGCAAATTCCCGAAAATCGTAATCGGACATTCCATCCGGAAATCTATTGGGGGAAGCCGTGATCTGATATGCGGTTGCGGATACTGCGAGTTCATTTCCGCCTCTGTCGTAAATTGAACCTCGGACCGCCTCGATAACGGTATCCACAGTTTGCTGGGAAAGGGCGGCCGCTTCATATTCGGCATGTTTGACTATCTGGAGTTCAACGAGTTTTACAATAACGCCTCCGAGCAAAAGAATAAGACCAAAAATAATAATATAGCCGAACAGTTTTGAATTTTTTTCCTGATTTTCATGCATTTTATTCTTTTCGCCCCCTTTCAGATACTATAAAAAATATCTCGATAAGACAACAATAGAAGCAGAATAGAATCTGCTCCTACAATCAATATGATGCCGGATTACCTGAAGAACTCAGTGATCGCAGAAAACGTTCTCGCTAAATCGGTAAGGAAATTACCGTCATCGTCTTCATCATAAACAACGACCGAAACATTACCTGTTTCACGCATCAGATACTCAATCTGATAATTATCCACTTTTTTCATGGAAAGATTATTCGATACATAATCTTCTATCGTTTTATAATCCGATCTTATTTCATACTCTATGCGAAGACGAGTACCGATATTAATCTCGTTTTGAAGTTCCTTTGTAAGATTGCTCGCTGTTTTGTTTTTCTGATACTGTTTGATGTAACACGGAACTGTCAATACGGCGGAGAGGAGGATGAGAACCGACAGAAAAATATTAAGACCGTTCATAATTCTTCCGTCTTTTTTTTCGGAAGATTTTGCCGTGCTATGACGCAGTGTTCTTTTAACCGACAATTCTCATCACCTCGCTTTCGTATCCATTCACGGAAAATGTTGTGTGTTGTGTTACATATATTTAAAAAGGAAAAGAAATTTCGGTTTCGTTGCGTTCAAAAACCCTTAATCTTGCGCTGTGTGCCCTGAAATTATTTTCGGTTTCCTCTTTTGACGGAGTCAGATTACCGATGATTTTTCCCGCAGATTTTTTTCCGCATATACATATCGGAAGATTTTGGCACGTGCATGGATTTGCGAATTTTACAAATGATTTTTTAACGATTCTGTCTTCAAGAGAATGAAATGTGATAATTGCTATTCTGCCGCCCGGAGCCATACAAGGAATTATATTCTCCAAGACCGATGATATCTGTCCGAGCTCATCGTTAACGGCAATTCTGATTGCCTGAAACACCCTCTTGGACGGATGCTGCTTCTCATGAAGGGCTTTTGCGGGCATGGCTTTTTTTATAATATCGGATAATCCGAAAGTGGTTGCGATCGGTTCTTTACTGCGTTCGGAAACAATCGCTTCGGCAATTCTTCTTGAATACCTTTCTTCTCCGTATTCAAAAAAGATTCCGTTCAGCTGCTCTGCGCTGTATGTATTGACTACATCATAAGCCGATATCCCCGACGTCGGATTCATTCGCATATCAAGCGGAGCATCATATCTGTAAGAAAAGCCGCGGTAATCTTCATCCAGCTGAAACGAGGAAACGCCCAGATCCAAAAGTAAACCGTCAAGGAGTATTTTTCTCTCGTTGACAATGTTCGGTATCTCCGAAAATTCCGAATGAATAACCTCTTTCCGACATTTTAATGCGGCTATTCTCTGTGAACATCTTGCAACCGCCTCGGGATCTCTGTCAACACAAAGCAAAAGTCCCGATTCACCGAGCCGAGATCCGATTTCAAACGAATGACCGCCGCCGCCGGCTGTTCCGTCCGCATATATCCCGTTTTCTTTTATATTCAGCAGTTCAATTACTTCGTTAAGCATTACCGGAACATGAACGAACTCGGTCTTATCATCCATTGCCGTTGCCCGATAATTTGATTTTTGCCTCTTTCATGGCGTTGAAGATTCTGTCGGAATCGAAATTGTTGAATGCGTTCCATCTTTCGGTATCCCATATCTCGAGACGCTGACTCAAGGCAAGTATGGTGACATCTTTTGAAATGCCGACTTTTTCTCTGAGTTTCTGAGGAATGAGAATACGTCCGTTTCCGTCTATTTCGCAGTCCATCGCGTTTGCAAGAAAGTATCTTTCGAGCAATGTGGATATTTCAAAATCGGCATCTGCGATATGCGCAGTAAAAACATTCCATTCATCATCGGAAAAAGCATACAGACACTGTCCGTCAAAGCTGTTTGTGACATGAACCATGGCGCTCATTTTTTCTCTGATTCTTGCGGGAAGAGTTAATCTTCCTTTTCCGTCAAGGGTATGATCGAATGAACCGGACATTTTGTATCCTCCTTCCTGAAAATCGGTATTTTTTACATCCGTGAGGCAATATTTGACCCACTTGAATGCACCTGATTTACCTTTTGGTGCATTTTGTCCCACTTTTTTGTTTATTATATTACAAACAAATAGGTTTGTCAAGCGAAATCCTTTATTTTTTTCTTTGTTGATTTTTACAGAAATTTTTTCATAATTTCAGCAAAAGATTGTAATTTTTTACAAAGCATTTTCTTTTTCATTTTATTCAAAGAAAACTGCGATTTATTTATTGAAAATAATTCTATATTGTTATATAATTAAGGGCGGAAAGCAGGTCAGATATGAAATTATTGCTCATAGACGGAAACAGTATAATCAACAGGGCATATTACGGGATACGTCCACTCTCAACCACGACGGGAATTCCCACGAACGCCCTTTTCGGTTTCTTGAATATACTCATCAAACACATATCCGAAGAAAAGCCGGATATGTGCGCCGTTGCATTTGACCTGAAAGAAAAAACCTTCCGTCACAAACGTTTTTCCGAATACAAAGGAACGAGAAGCGCAATGCCGGAAGACCTTGCGGCGCAGATGCCGCTTGCAAAAGAGTTGCTTGACGCACTGAAAATCTGCCGCGTTGAAAAAGGCGGTATAGAAGCAGACGACATAATCGGTATTTTGTCGCAGCGTGTTTCCGATGCCGGAGGAACCTGCGTCATCGTGACGGGAGACAGAGATTCGCTGCAGCTTGTGAGCGACTCCGTCACGGTAAAGCTTGCCGTTAAAAACGAAGACATCCTCTTTACGCCCGATGCAGTCAAAGAAAAATACGGGCTCATTCCCGCAAAACTGACCGACCTTAAGGGATTAATGGGAGATACGAGCGATAATATTCCCGGCGTAAAAGGCGTGGGAGAAAAAACAGCGGAATCGCTTCTTATCAAATACGGCTCACTCGACGGAGTATATGAGCATGCGGACGAACTTAAAGGATCTCTTTCCGATAAAATAAAAAGCGGGCGTGAAGACGCCTATATGTCAAAGTTCCTCGGAACGATATTGCGAGAAGGAGATTTGACGACTTCTTTTGACGATATGCTCGTCAGGTCACCCGACGAAAGTAAGCTGGACGATTTCCTGCGTAAAACGGAAATGGTTTCATTCCGAAGAAAATTCGATTTTCTTTCAGGCACAAAAGAAGCGGAAGTTCCGGAAGAAAAAGCCGAACGAATACCGTTTGACGTAAAATCAATAAGCGGCAAAACCGTATATATGCTTTATACGGAAGAAGAGTTTCTGATTCTTGCGGACAACGGAAGCATAATGACACTGCCGGTTTCGGATATTGACAGATTCCCGTTTTCGGAAAAAAACATTGTCACCCATAACGCAAAAAGTCTGCTGCGTCTGCTGTATGAAAACTCTGCAGATACAACAATCGAATTTGACACAATGCTTGCCGGATATATCCTCGACGCAACAAGAAGCAGTTATCCTCTTGATTTATTATGCGGTCTTTATCTGAATATTTCATCGGAAGACGACGCCGTTCTTTTGCGCAATCTTCCCGGATTGAAATCCGTTCTCGAAGAGAAAATGGACCAAAACGGGCAAACGGGTTTATACAAAACGATCGAACTGCCGCTCTGTCCCGTTCTGGCAAGGATGGAAAATGAAGGATTTGCCGTAGACTGCGATTTTCTGAAACGCTTTTCCGAAGAAGCGTCCGTTACGATAGACTCGCTTAAACAAAAGATATACGACTGCGCAGGACATGAATTCAACATCAATTCCACTCAGCAAATCGGAGCCGTTCTTTATGAGGAACTCGGATTGCCTAAGGGCAAAAAAACGAAATCCGGCTATTCGACAAACAGCGACGAGCTGGAAAAGCTGAGGAGATACCATCCTATCGCGGATCTGATACTCGAATACAGAAAAATAGTAAAGCTGAAAAGCACTTACGCCGACGGTCTGCTGAAAAAAACGGAAGAAGACGGAAGAATACATACAAGTTTTACGCAAACCGTTACAGCAACGGGAAGAATAAGCAGTGTCGAGCCCAATTTACAGAATATTCCGATAAGAACCGAAATAGGAAAGCAGTTCAGACACGCTTTTATTCCGCGTTCGGGTTGGAGACTCATCGATGCGGACTATTCGCAGATCGAGCTCAGAATTCTCGCTCACTGCGCCAAAGATGAGACAATGATAAACGCTTTTGCGAACGGAACAGACATACATACTCTCACGGCATCCGAGATATTCGGACTTCCGATAATAATGGTGAGCCCGGAAATGCGATCAAGAGCAAAAGCCGTAAATTTCGGAATAGTCTACGGTATAGGAGAATTTTCACTTGCAAAAGACCTCGGAATTTCACGGAAGGAAGCGGAAGCATACATCCAAGGTTATCTCAATACTTACTCGGGTGTCCGTAAATATATGGATGACATAACGGAATCGGCAAAAGCCAACGGATATGTTGAAACGCTTTTCGGAAGAAGAAGATATATTCCAGAAATCAATTCGAAAAACGCCGTTACCGCAGCTTTGGGCAAAAGGCTTGCGCTCAACACCCCGATTCAGGGAACAGCCGCAGATATTATTAAAACAGCGATGATAAGAGTGGATTCGGCGCTGAGAAAGGCAAATCTCAAAGCAAAACTCATATTGCAGGTCCACGACGAACTGATAGTAGAAGCTCCTCCCGAAGAAGAGGAAGCGGTCATGAATATCCTCAAAAACGAAATGGAGCGCGCCGCAGATCTTTCGGTCAATCTGCTGACCGAGGTCGGAAACGGAAAAGACTGGTTTGAAGCTCACTGAAGAACGCTTATGAAAAATATTAATATTCTTTTTGTCTGCACGGGAAACACGTGCAGAAGCCCGATGGCCGAATATCTGGCAAAAAAACGTGCTTCGGAAACAGGGATTCCGATATCCGTGTCAAGCGCCGGTTTAACGGCATTAAAAGGAGATCCGGCGTCAGACGAAGCGTTAAAAGTCATGAGTGAAATCGGTATTGATATTTCACCCCATAGGGCAACGCCCTTTTCTCCCGAAATCGCTTCAAAAGCGGATTGCATTTTTGCAATGACACAAAGACATCTCGATATGATCCTGTCATTTTTTCCTTCTGTTGCAGGGAAAGCCCGTCTTCTCGGCAAAAAAGACATAACCGATCCTTACGGATGCGATACAGACGTTTACAGAAAAACGAGGGATGAAATCGACGAAGCAATAAAAATCAGATTCGCCGAAATCCGCGGGAGCTCCGACGTATGACAATCAGAAAAGCACTGAAAAAGGATATTGTTCCGATGGCGGAGCTGCAAAAAAAATGTTTTTCAATACCGTTATCGGAAAAAGATTTTTCATATTACATTGAAAATCCGGATTATTGTCTGATCGTTGCAGATGATAAAGGAAACCCGGCGGGACACTGTCTTGCCTCTACCGTCGGAGACAGCACCGAAATCATATCAATAGCGGTTGACGAAAAATCAAGACGCAAAGGATTCGGTGAAGCCCTGATAAAAGAAGTGATCGGCGAATCCGAAAGGAAAAAAAAGTCTGCCGTTTTACTGGAGGTCAGGTCGTCAAATATCGGAGCGCAGTCGCTTTACGAAAAATGCGGTTTCAAAAAAATCGCGGTCCGCAAACATTTTTACGAACTGCCCACAGAAGACGGTTATACGATGATTTTTGATATAAATACAAATCTTTGAAAGAAGAACCAAATGATTATCCTCGGAATAGAAAGTTCATGCGACGAAACCGCTGTTGCGATTGTAGAAAACGGCAGAAATGTTTTATCGAGTTATGTCGCATCTCAGATAGATATACATAAGCTTTACGGCGGAGTGGTTCCCGAAATCGCCGCGAGAGCGCATTGCGAAGCGATATCCGGATTGACGAAACAGGCACTGAACGATATCGGTGATAAAAAGATAGACGGGATTGCCGTGACTTATGCTCCCGGATTGATAGGTGCTTTGCTTGTCGGTGTATCGTTCGCAAAAAGCCTTGCGCTGGCGATGAACAAACCTCTTATCCCCGTTCACCATCTTCGGGGACACGTAGCGGCAGATTATATCACCCATCCGGATCTTGAGCCGCCTTTTACCGCCCTTATTGCCTCCGGTGGGCACAGTCATATAGTTTACGTAAAAGACTACACCGATTATCAGATTCTCGGAACGACTCACGACGACGCGGCAGGCGAATCTTTCGATAAAGCGGCAAGAGTCATAGGTCTCCCCTATCCCGGAGGTGCGCTTATGGAAGAACTGGCGAAAAAAGGCAATCCGAAAGCGATTCCTTTTCCGAAAGTCAGTTTTAAGGACGATCCGTTTTCTTTCTCATTCAGCGGAGTCAAAACAGCAGTGATAAATTACGTTCACAACAAAGAACAGACCGGAGAAGCCTATTCAAAAGAAGACATCGCAGCATCATTTACAGAGGCCGTCACCGGAGTTCTTGCCGAAAAAGCCGTCGCGGCTGCCGAAACTCATCATCCGAAAAAGCTTGCCGTTGCAGGCGGAGTATCCGCAAACGGCATTCTGCGGCAAAAGCTTACCGACGCCTGCGAAAAAAAAGACATAGCGCTTTATTTACCCGACAAAAAACTGTGCGGAGATAATGCCGCCATGATAGCCGCGCAGGGATATTTTGAATTTACGGCAGGTCATACCGCGGGAATAAATCTCAACGCCTATCCGACAATGAATATCTGCGGGAATTTGTTTTAATCATGAAAATAATTGTTTTTTCAGACTCACACGGAGCATCGGCATCCGTCGACAAACTTGCCTGCCATTACAAAACCGACATGATTTTCTGCGGTGACGGAATTCACGACGTGGAAGAAGCCGAAAAGTTCAATCCGTCCGTCACCATCTACCGCGTATACGGAAATTGCGATCTCGGCTTCAATATGCCACGATTTATAGTGATCCCATTCGGCAGACACAGATTGTTCTGCACCCACGGCCACGCATTCGGAAACGGAGATAAAGACCTGATAATCGCCGAGGCTGTAAAAAACAAATGTGACTGCGCACTTTTCGGCCACACACACTGCGCTGTTTCCGAAGAGAGAAACGGAATACTGTTGGTCAATCCCGGTTCTCTGGGCTATAAAGGAAGTTACGCGATACTGAGTGATACAGACGGTATTCTTACTGCCGAAATAAAAGATATTGATGACATACCGCAAATAATCTGACAGCATTCGAAAGGTTAATATGGAAGAAACAAAGAAACAAAGCACTGTTCCATACTGGATTGCAGCCGTAATCACGATTATTCTTCTATTGTTCTGCGCATTTTCTTTTATCAATGCGAAAAATGCTGAAATCGAAGCAGAGAAAGCATTTGACGAAGCCGAAAAACTCATGAACGAAACCGATGCCGACACAGACGCGATCCTTGATGAAATTGCCGACGTCGAATTTGAAACGGATCTGATCACGGAAGAACAGAAAGAACTGTTTGACAGTATCAAAGAGGCGCAAAAATGAAAAAAAACACTTTGGTCCCGCTTCTGATAAGCGCCGTCGCGATATTCATGTCCGCAGTTCTGATATGTTTGGCTCTCTTATCCGACAAAAAAACGCAATATTACCTTAACGCAACCGAAAAAGCCGCTGAATCAACTCAGAAAAACATTGAACTGAAAGCCGTAGCGTCCGACATACTGAAAAACCGTAAGGCGCAATATGAAACAGCCGTTATCAAGAAAGAACAGGCAGGCACATTTGAGAAATACAAGACACAGCCTACGGTTTTTCTGACGTTTGACGACGGTCCGAACGAGTCGGCGCTTAAGATAGCGGAATATCTGCACTCTCAAGGACTGAGCGCAACCTTTTTCTCGGTCTGTGCCAATCTGCAATCGGAAAGAAATGTTGAGATTCTGAAAAAGATAACAGACATGGGATTTACCGTCGGACTGCACGGATACTATCATGAAATGAAGATATACAACGGGTATGAAGCCTTTATGCAGGATCTCCAATCCGCGCAGACCATTCTTAAAGAAAAAGGAATACCGCAGGCAAGATTACTGAGATTTCCGTGGACGAGCGGATCGGCTAAGGAAGCTCTTTACAAAAGCACGGGCAACAACAAGGCATACGATAAAATCAGAGAAATACTGTCGCAGATCGGTTATTCGGTCGTAGATTTTGACATAAGCGGAAACGACTGGGGCGGAGGAGCGACCACGGAATCAATAATCGCAGACACACTTGAAAGCAGCGACTACGTTCTCGAGAAAACATATAAAGCAGGTGTTCTGCTTCTTCATTGCACACCGGCATCCGCCGAAGCGATTCCGGCAGTAATCAACGGTCTTATAGAAAAAGGTTTTTCATTTGATACTCTTGAAGAGAACGATTTTCCGTATAATCTTTTCGGAGAATAATTAACAGAAGGGACATTTAAGTTATGTCTACATACAGTTCAAGACACGGACACTCATATCGGAGTTCGTCGGAAATACGAAATTCATCATTGCTGACGGGTATTCTGGTGATCGGAGCCACCGTTGCGCTTGCCGTTCAGATTATTTTAATCTCAAGCTTTTTTAACGCCAACGCTGAACGCAGCAGAAAAGCCGACGATTGCGCAGCGGCGCAGAGACATTATTCGGATTCTCAGACAGAGACCGATATAATTCAAAAAGAAATCGATGACCTCAACAGGGAAATCACAAAAATGGAAGAACAGATACTCAATCTGTCGGATGATTAAGGAGGACGAAAGATGTCAAGAAGAAATCCATACGCCGGAATACAGATCGTTTGCGTCGTTATTATCATTCTTTCGGTCATCGGTTCCGTATTTGTGGGGTCCGCGCTTAAATCGGCGAACCAAAAGACCGATGAATACAACGCCGCAATAAAAGCATGCGAGAACGGACAGGCGGCAAACGCGGCAGGTATCGATGCTCTCAAAGCCGAAAAAGAAATCACAAAAGCAAGATACGATACCGTTGCCGAAGACCTCGAATACGCAAAGAAATGGAAATCATACGAAACAGAACGGATATGTTACCTCACGTTTGACGACGGACCTTCGAAATACACAGACACGATTCTTGATATTCTCGATTCCTACGGTATCAAAGGCACATTCTTTATAGTAGGACAAAAGCTGGATGAGGGAAACAATGTGCAGCGTCTTCTGAGAATGGCGGAAGAGGGACACGTGATAGCATATCACTGCAACGTCCATGACTATCCGACGATTTACGCAAGTTACAAAGCGTATATGGATGATTTTAACGCTCTCCATGCAAGGTTTGACGCCATCGGAGTGTCGGATTCCGTTTCAAAATTGATCCGTATGCCCGGAGGTTCATACTCGGCAAAAGGGTTCTTCAAAAAATACGCCGATAACGAAGATATTTATTACAGTGTGCTTTCGGATCTTCAGCTCGAGGGATACGTCGTCTGTGACTGGAATGTTGACACTGTGGATTATAATGCGAAAACCGCCGTTTCAACCATACTGGATAACGCCATTGAGGAAACCGAAAAGCAGCTCAACAAAAAGTATAAAACCATTATCGTTCTCATGCACAATATGCCTAACACTGCGGAAGCGCTTCCCCAGCTTATCGACACACTGATGAATATGGGATACTCATTTGAACCCCTTACCGAAAAAGGATATACATTTATACAATCACCACTCAAAACACAGGATTAATATGCGAATAGTAGTAAAAATAGGATCATCCACGCTTACGCGTGAAAACGGAAAAATCAATCTCAGACTGCTCGAAAAATATACCCGCGTTTTTTCAGATTTAACGAATGCGGGACATGAGGTCATCATAGTTTCTTCGGGCGCGCAGGTAGTAGGCGCCGCAAAACTGAATCTTTCGAAAAAACCATCCGAAACATCAAAGCGTCAGGCGGTTGCCGCCGTCGGACAGTGCGAGCTTATGAGCATTTACGATAAGCTCTTTCTCGATTACGGCTGCCGAGTAGGTCAGATACTGCTTACCCGTGACGTTATGGATAACGCCACGAGAAAAGAAAACGTCGTAAACACATTTGAAGAACTGCTGTCTTACGGATGCATTCCGATCGTCAACGAAAACGACTCTGTCGAAGTTGAAGAAATCAAATTCGGTGACAACGACACGCTTTCGGCAATAGTTGCAACATGTATCAATGCCGACGTGCTGATTCTGATGACCGACACGGAGGGGCTTTATGATGCCAATCCGAAGACAAACCCGAATGCAAAACTCATTCCGGAAGTAAATGAAATTACGGATAAAATAAGAAATCTTGCCGGAGATACCTCCACCGATAAAGGAACCGGAGGAATGATTACGAAAATCAAAGCGGCTGATATCGCGACAAAAGAAGGAATTACGACCTTCGTTGTTTCGGGAGCCGATCCGGCTGTTGTTTACGATATCATCGACGGAAAGGATTGCGGAACGAAATTTACCGCGAAAAGCAACAAATGACCGTAACAGAACTCGGCATAAAAGCCAAAGCAGCGGCAAGAGAAGGCGCAAAGCTTGCGGAATCGACTATAAACGAAGCACTTTTCCGCATCGCGGATTCGCTCCGTGAAAACAGCGCGGCAATTCTTGCCGAAAACGAAAAAGATATTGAAAAAGCGCATCAAAACGGAATAAACGAGGTTATGACCGACCGTCTGCGCCTCACTGAACCACGCATAGACTCGATCGCAAAAGGGGTTGAGGAAGTCGCTATGCTTTCCTCGCCGAAAGGTAAAATAACGGAATCGAAAAAACTTGCCAACGGATTGACAGTAGAAAAAATGCGCGTTCCGTTCGGAGTCATAGCGATCATTTACGAATCAAGACCGAACGTTACGGTTGACGCCGCCGCACTCACACTGAAATCGGGAAACGCGGTTATTCTGAGAGGCGGAAAGGAAGCGATAAACTCGAATATCGCTCTTGCCTACGCAATGAGAAAAGCACTTAACCGCTGCGGACTTAACGAAGACCTGATACAGATAATCGAAGATACAGACCGAGAATCGGCCCGTCAGCTTATGCGTCTCGACAAATACGTTGATCTTCTTATCCCGCGCGGAAGCGGAAATCTGATACGTTCGGTTGCCGAAAATGCGACGGTTCCGGTTATAAAAACGGGAGAAGGAAACTGCCATATATACTGTGACGAAACCTGCGACGCTGATAAAGCCGTAAAAATCATCGTGAACGCAAAAACGCAGAGGCCCTCCGTATGCAACGCCGCCGAATCGCTTGTAATCCACTCGGCGGTCGCGGAAAAGCTTCTGCCGAGAATAAAAGCCGCCCTTGATGAAAAAAATACCGAAATTATCGGATGCGGACGGACACAAAAGATCATAGACTGCACTCCGGCTTCGGATGAAGATTTTTACAAAGAATATCTTGACTATAAAATCTCATGTATCATAGTAGACAGCATCGACGAGGCGATAGCCCATATCAACGAACACAGCACGATGCACAGCGAAGCGATCATAACGGAAAACGAACGTAACGCGTCAAAATTCCTTACCGAAATCGACTCGGCGGCTGTTTACGTTAACGCATCCACCCGTTTTACCGACGGTAATCAGTTCGGACTCGGAGCGGAAATGGGGATATCTACCCAGAAGCTGCACGTGAGAGGTCCGATGGGACTGGAAGCGCTGACATCCGAAAAATACGTGATACGCGGTAACGGTCAAGTCAGATCATAAAGGAGAAAGAATGAGCGAAATCATCACAAACGCCGAAGAAAAAAAACAGGCGTATATCAATCTTTTAAGAAGTTCCGGCAGAGAAGGTATAGACAATCTTATAGAATACCTTGAATCTAAAACGGATTTCTTTACAGCCCCCGCATCCACAAAATATCACAACAACTTTGAATACGGTCTGCTCCTGCATTCGCTTAACGTATATGACAATTTCAAAAAACTGCTTGCAATGCGCCCCGAAATAAAGGTCGAAGAAGACACGGCAATCATCGTTTCGCTCTGCCACGATCTTTGCAAGGCGAACTTTTATACGATTGAAAAACGCAACAGAAAGAACGAAAACGGACAATGGGAATCGTATGAAACATACGCGACCATCAAATCGCCCACGCTCCCCTATCCTCATTCCACGAGAAGCATACGGATACTGCGCAGCTTTATCAGAATAAGCCATCTTGAGGAGCTTATGATATTCTACCATATGGGACCGTTCGGAGGAGAAGATTACGAATACAGAAATCTTTTGCAGGACGTTAACGAAAGATACCCGGCAACGCTTTTGTTCTATATGGCAGACCTGATTTCGTCTTATCTTGACGAAGAGAAAAAGCTGTAAGTATTTTCAATAAGGAGTAACCGATGTCTGATTTATTGGTAAAGCTTTACGATCTTCCGCCGCTTTATCCGGTTCTTGAAGATCTGAAAAAAGAAAACATCTGCATCCGCCGCCCGATAGGACCCGAAAACTATATAGTAACGGAATGGATAAAAACGAATTTCGGTGATATGTGGGCAGGAGAAGCAGAAAATGCCTTCTTCCGTTCCCCGAAAGGGATATTCCTCGCTTTGCGGAAAAACACAAACGCCGACGGCAGTGACGGAAGACCGGATATTCTCGGATTTGCATGTTACGATGCAACCGTTAAAGGTTTTTTCGGACCGATAGGAGTTGCAGAAAAAGAACGGGGTCAGAATCTCGGCAAAGCTTTGTTACTTGCCTGTCTGCATGCCATGCATGACGAGGGTTACGGCTACGGAGTAATCGGGGCGGCCGGTCCGGTCCATTTCTATGAAAAATGCTGCGGCGCAATCGAAATAATCGGTTCAGAGCCGGGTGTTTATAAGGGAATGCTCTACTGATAAAAATATTTTGACTATTTGACATTATTTTTTCATAATTAGACTATTGACACGGCAATGCTTTTTCGCTATAATAAATAAGCGCTCTGTTCAAAACGCGCTGTTAATTATGGCGGAATAGCTCAGCTGGCTAGAGCAACCGGTTCATACCCGGTAGGTCGCCGGTTCAAATCCAGCTTCCGCTACCACGTTCCTTAACGGAGTTTAAATATGGTGAGATGAGCACTGCTCGGCGCCATTATAAACGGCTCGATGGTCAAGCGGTTAAGACACGGCCCTTTCACGGCTGTAACGGGGGTTCGATTCCCCCTCGAGTCACCAAAAAAACCACTTTTGTCTAC
>JAZQQT010000138.1:0-2199 GCA_045629205.1 Eubacteriales bacterium | reverse complement strand
CCACGATTCCGAACAAAGGAACGAAAGGGCATTATTCCAAATACGAATACGGGTACGGTCAAAAGAAAAAGAACAAAGGCAGCTCTGCAAGAGCCAAGCCGTTGGGGGATGCCGCTGCAATATGCGGCGACCTTGATTTTGCACAGACTGAGGCATACAATTTTCTTCAGACAAGCGTGCAGTACAGCTTTGAAAATGACGGCGGAAAGGTCATCGGTATCACCAGCTCGGAAAGAAACGAAGGAAAGAGCACGCTTGCCATTAACCTTGCGTATTCGCTTTCGGTTGACAAGAAAAAGGTACTCCTTCTTGAAGGCGATATGCGTCTGCCGAGTATCGCAAAGAAATTGGGACTTGAATCCACACCCGGACTCAGTGATTATCTGACCGGAAAAGCACAGAATAATGACGGGATACAGCGTAGCAAAAAAGCACCGTCTATGTCGGTCATTTGTGCGGGCGTTGTTCCTCCCAATCCGTTCCGACTGATTGGTTCGGCAAGTATGGAAAGACTCATTAATGCACTCAAAGAAGTGTTTGATTACATTATTGTTGATCTTCCTCCCGTTAATATCGTTTCCGGCCCGCTTTCCGTTGCCAAATACCTTGACGGATTTATCATTGTTGCCCGCAGTGAATATTCAACGAGACAAGGCGTTATGGATGTTGTCAAAAAACTTGAAGTCGTAAAGGCAAATGTTCTCGGCTTTGTTGTGAATGGTGATGGTTCGTCTTCGGAAAACAAGTACGGAAAATATAAAAAGTATGGAAAATACGGTAAATACGAAAAATATGCGGCATCGACGGAAGAGTATGAAAGCAGTTATGAGCGTGCCGCAAAGAAAACAGCCGTTCGCACAGTTTCGCTGGATTCATTCAGCAGTGATACAACGAAAAAATCATGATGGAAGAAAAATGTACGGTTGATATCCATACACACATTTTACCCGGAATGGATGACGGTGCCTCTTCCCCTGAAGAGAGCTTACAGCTTGCACATGAACTTTCAAGGCAGGGAGTTACTGTTGTTGCGGCAACACCGCATTTCTATGCTGACCGTGAGAATCCTTCGGATTTCTTTGACAGAAGACAAAATGCAATTTCTTTGTTTTCCGATAAACTCGACAAAAGAATAAAGGTTTTGTCCGGTGCTGAGGTTTGCTATTATCAAGGTATCAGCAGAACACAGAGACTTCCGGATTTTGTAATCGGACAAACAAATCTGCTGTTACTTGAAATGCCGTTTTGCGATTGGACGAAATCTGTGATAAACGAAGTCTGTTCCATACAGAGAGACAGAAAACTGCAGGTCGTCATAGCTCATATCGACAGATATATGAGTAAAAAGAACATAGAATATATGGAGGATATGCTTCGCCTCGGTGTTCTGTTTCAAATTAACGCAAGTGCATTTCTTGATAAAAAGCGAAAAAATACGGCTCTGAATATGCTGAAAAACAGAACGGTTCACTTTGTCGCTTCCGACTGTCACAATATGATCGCAAGAACTCCGAAGCTCCTTGATGCTTATGAAATAATCGAAAAGAAACTCGGAAGCGACTCTTTGAAATGGCTCTGTGAGCAATCAAAAATTTATTTTTAAGGTGGTGACGGCTGTTTGAGAAAATTATATATTTATTGCGGTGCAATACTCTTGCTGATAGCCGTCTGTCTCGCTTTCTTTACGGTTCAGCCGGTGATGTTCCCATTGGATTCATTACCGACCGAAAGTCCACATCTTACGGAAGTCGATCCGGATAAACCTCCCGATACAATTGCACCGATTGAAGAGCCAGAGGATACGGAAAAACCGGAAGAACCGATTCCGTATGACTGCCCCGAAAAGCTGACAAAGGCGAGAGAACAGAATTCCGACGTTTATGCTTGGATCAATGTTCCGGGAACGAACATTGATTATCCGGTGGTACAAAGCCCGACAAATGACTCTTATTATTTGAGACGGGATATAAACGGACAGTATTTAAGTGCTGGTTCGATTATGTCAGAGCATTCCTACAACGGAACGGATTTCACAGATCCCGTCACTGTCATCTATGGGCACTGTATGAAATCGGGTGCAATGTTCGGAAATATGCAAACCTATTATTCTTCCGAAAACGGGCTTGAGAATTACAAGACGATCGAAATTTACCTGCCGGATAAGAAACTCGAATATGAGGTGTTCGCCGCCGTGCCATA
>JAZQQT010000137.1:0-35123 GCA_045629205.1 Eubacteriales bacterium | reverse complement strand
TCATAAATATTTACTTTTTGAATATTTACGTATAAATGTATAAACGGATAAACAAAAGTCCGACACAATCAATGTGTCGGACGATGATGATATCTGATTATTTATCTTCTTCCCGTATCTGAACGCGGCGGATCTTGCCTGAAATGGTTTTAGGCAATTCGTCGACGAATTCCACGATGCGGGGATATTTATAAGGCGCTGTATGATGCTTGACGTAATCCTGAAGCTCTTTTATGAGCTCGGGTGAGGGGATGTAGCCTTTTGAGAGCTTTATCGTCGCTTTTACCGCCTGACCTCTTATGGGGTCGGGGACAGCGGTGATGGCGCATTCGGTAACGGCGGGGTGTTCCATGAGGCAGCTTTCAATCTCGAAAGGCCCGATACGGTATCCGCTTGATTTGATAAGGTCATCGGTTCTTCCTACGAACACGCAGTATCCGTCTTCGTCCATCCATGCCATATCTCCGGTATGGTAAAGACCGTCGTGCCATGCTTCGTCGGTATGTGTCTTGTCATTATAATACTCACGGAACATTCCTATCGGCTTGCCTTTGTCGGTGCGAAGACAGATTTCGCCTACCGCGCCGGTTTTTGCCGGTTTTCCGTCTCCGTCGATAAGAACGACGTCATATTGCGGTGTAGGTTTACCCATCGAACCGGGTTTCGGCGTCATGCCTTTGAGATTTGCGATCGTCACCGTCGTTTCGGTCTGACCGAAGCCTTCCATCAGCGAAATGCCGGTGGCCTCCTTGAATTTATTGAAAACCTCGGGGTTTAACGCTTCTCCCGCGATGGTCGCATATTTAAGTGAAGAGAGATCGTATTTGGATATGTCTTCCTGAATAAAGAAACGATACATCGTCGGCGGAGCGCAGAAGGTGGTTATCTTATAGTTCTGGATTTTTGTGAGAATATCGTCTGCATGGAATTTTTCGAAGTCGTAAACGAAGATACAGGCTTCGCAGAGCCATTGACCGTATAGCTTGCCCCATACGGCTTTGCCCCATCCCGTGTCGGAAATAGTGAGATGGAGACCGTCGGGGTCGACGTTCTGCCAGTATCTCGCAGTTACGATATGTCCGAGAGGATAGGTGTAGTCGTGAGCCGCGATCTTCGGATATCCGGAGGTTCCGCTTGTGAAATACATAAGCATGATATCGTCGCGGTCTGTGGCGATACGCGGAAGGACGTCGGAATAATCCGCGTAAACCTTATCGAGATTTACCCAACCGTTTCTGTCTTTGTGGACGGTGATCTTAAGAAGGGGATCTGCGTAAGTTTTTTCGGCTTCTTCAACAAAACCGGGAACTCCGCTTTCGTCGGTGGCTATTATCGCAGATACGCCGGCTGCCTTAAAACGGTATTCGTAATCGTGAGTCGTGAGCATGAATGTTGCGGGGATTACGATGGCTCCGATTTTGTGGAGAGCGACTATCGTGAACCAGAACTGATAGTGTCTTTTGAGAACAACCATGACGCGGTCGCCTTTTTTTATTCCGAGAGCGAGAAGACAGTTTGCGACGCGGTTACTTTCGCGTGAAATATCGGAAAACGTAAAGGATTTTTCCTCTCCGTTTTCGCTTATCCAGAGCATTGCGCGCTTATCGGGGATTTTTCCGGCAAGCGCATCCACACAGTCATACCCGAAATTGAAATTCCGGGGGATATTGAATGTGATATCTGTCAGCGATCCATCCGGTGACAGTGTTTCGTTTGCAAAATTTTTATATAAAAGCATATCGAGACCTTCTTTATTCGCCGTCAATTACTATTGCAAGGAAGTTGCAGTCGCCTTCGATCGCAACCATCCCGTGACCGTGCGCGCTGTTGTAGTAAACGCAGTCGCCGGGGCCGAGGATTTCGATATGGTCCTCAAGACGAACCTTGAGCTTTCCGGAAAGAATGTAGTCGAATTCCTGCCCGATATGAGTGGAAAGAGTTATATCATTATCTTCGGTAATGCCGTCGTATTTTGCCGTAACAAGAAAGGGTTCGGCGATTTTATCTTTTAAAAGGGAAGCGAGGTGCTGATATTTGAATCCTTTTCTTCTGTCTATCGGGAGACCCTCACCGTTGCGGACCAGCGTATAAAAAGTCAGATTCGGAGTGTCTCCGGTAATCAGCTCCGTAATGCTTACGTCGAAATGCTTTGCGCATTTATACAGAAACGTAAACGAAAAATCGCACTCGCCGTTTTCGTGAGCGAGATAATCGTCTAACGTTGTGTCGCAGACCTTTGCCATTTCCTCGGGCGTGGCGTCGAGTATCTGACGCAGTCCTTTTACACGTTCGGCAATTTGTTTAACCTGTGAACTTAAATCCATAATCATATACCTCTTTACCTTTACAGGTAAGTATAACGCGAAAAAGTGATAAAAAAATGAATTTTAATAAAAATTACGCTTTAAAACCGGATCGGATTAAAAAAAATCCCGCGAATAACCGCGGGAAAAGAAAAAATCGAAAAATCAAAATGCTTTTATGATGCCGATATCGGGAATGCTCATCGGTTATTTATAATCGAAAAATTCGACCTGATCGGCGCTGTTTATCGAGAAATCAACATAAAGTTCGTTACCGGACAAGGCTTCTTCCTTAGTATAAAATCCGTAATATCCAAGATAATATTCCGGCATATCTTCCTGAAATTCTATAAAATCTATTTCATAAACTTCAAGATTGTCTAATAATGTTCCTGTATCGGATATCGGTTCGTCTACTTGTTTGAAACGTATCGCCAGTATTCCTTCCGACAGAATTCTGAATGATACATATATATTTACACCGTCATAGCCGTAAATTGATGATGTTAATAAATCCAAGAGAACAGCGCTGTCTATGTCATAAACCTTTTTTGCAGGGTCTCCGACACGAATTTTTTTATAATCCTTTTTACTTAACTTTACGGTAGTAACATACGATTCAATAAAAATGTTCGCTCGTATGAGTTCGGAATCATCATTATAAACAAGGTGATATGTCGGATGCCAGCTTTCTACACCATCTGCTTCATATATTGTTTGTTCAAAAATCATATTCATCAAGGCAGGAAATTCACTTTTTTCATCAGCTATTTTTGTGGTGAGACATATTGTTTCTTCATCTATTACTTTTATATAATCAATTTTTCCGGCAAACTTGCTGTAAGCACGTAGTGAAGTTAAATACGAGATGCCGCTGAAATTGAGTGCAGGATGAAATCTATTATTATCATAAAAATCAAAAACATCAAAAACGCCGTTTTCATTATTTTCGGTTGTCTCTGCCGCATTGATCTTTTCGACAAGCGAACCGATTGCGGGATTTTTTTCCGCAATATAGTCATCTATAAATGACGCCGCGTTATTCTTTGTGAACGTATAGTCTATTTCTCTTTTCTCTGTTTGTCCGGCGCAGCCGCTTAAACATGCAAAAACAATAACAAACAGCAAAGCCGTCAATCGTTTTAATGCTTTAATCATAATCAGTCCTCCGTTTCGTTCCGAGTTACAATCCTTTCTCTTTTTATTTAATGCATATGATATCACGTTTTACCTTCTTATTCAATTCCTTACCAATCCAATTGCGTTATCGATAAATTCAAACAGATTATAGAATTCTTCATCTGATTGAAAAATCATATATTTTGTTCCCGACGGCTTTGCATATATAAACTCATTCGGTTCTGCCCCTTTTTCTATAATTATACATTCTATATTCCCATCAGTATCACAGTAGTATTCAATAAGGGACTCCCAAATAACATTTTCTGATTCATTAAAAATTATATCAAGTTGCAGTGACTCTGTATTATATACCAATCCTTTTTCTTTTGCTTCAATTATGGGGTACATTTTTTTCAGCCCAACATCTGTCGTAATAAATCGGACAGCTTCCCCCAAAACAGCTTCTGAGTCTGTCTCTGCAATAGTCGTTTCTTGATCTATATATATCTTATCTCCATTTGTCTTTTGCACGATACAGATTTTTTTAACCGTCCAGTCGTTTAAGATATCAATGTAATCATCTGGATTTTGAAGGACTCGTGTTGACGAAAAGTCATATTTTATCAGAAAAGGAAACTGTCTTGCAACAACGAATTGAGAGTCGGATTCATTTGTGATCTTACTGAATAACGATGCAATACCGGAACCGTCTTTATTGTATACTTGGCCTTTTATTTCTTGTCCTGTCACACTTTTTGTTTTGAAATGATAATCATAGCACTTATAATCAGCATATTTTTCAGCTGTTTTCTTGTTTGATACAATCATCCCGATAAATGATGCTCCGTCAAAAAATATAGAAGAAACTGGCAAAACAACATATGCGGCGAATAGCAAAACAACAAGACATATCAGAGCGTTTTTTAAATACTTTAAACCGTATTTCTTTCTCAGAAACAGAAAGGTGATAAGGCCTGTTAACAATATTATCAATAGGGTAATTCCAATGCCGAGATATATTTTAAATCCAATGTCATAATTCACTTTGAATTCTCCTCATGCTTTAGTCGGTTGATAATAATGATGAAAAATTATTCATGAAATTTGGATATAAGTATCCCATGTTATAATCGTTATACGTTTCATTTAGTAGCTCCAATCATTAAGTATTAGATTTCTTTTTTTGTAATCAGTATTACAACTGCAATTATTGCAATAACAAAAACTGCCGATCCGATAACAATCCATAACGTATTGCTGTTTTCGGGTTCTGTCGGTTGCTGCGGGTCATCGTTGTCGCCTTGCTGCGGGTCATCGTTGTCGCCTTGCTGCGGGTCATCGTTGTCGCCTTGCTGCGGATCATCGGTGTCGCCTTGCTGCGGATCATCGGTGTCGCCTTGCTGCGGATCATCGGTGTCGCCTTGCTGCGGATCATCAGGGTCTGCAGTCGTATCTGCCGGTTCTTCGTCGGAGTATACAAACCCGCATTTTTTACATACACGTTCGTCTCCGTTATCTACATAAAAATGACCTTGCCATTGAAGCGTTCTTCCGCAAATTGAACAAATCATAAGATGATAACCCGGAAAGCCCTCGTATCTTGTTTCAGAATGACTGCATTTTGAAAATTCGGAGGGATACTCTTTGCCTTCTTCTGCCTTTTCGGACGATACGAAAGTAACGGACTCAATCGTGGAATCCTGACTGAATGAATCAAAATAATAAATCAGATTATTCGGCTGACCTGCCGTCCGTTTGCCGTAAACACGTTTTATTGAAACGTCGTAATGCTTTAATTCTGTTAGAATACCGTATTCATCGTATTCCGGCAAAGTTAATTTGACTGTAACGTTGTCTAGAGTATATGAAACAAGTTCAATCGTTACGTTCATGTCCAGCAATGAATACTCCCTATCGCTTTCGGGAATATCTCCGTTAAGTGAAATATAGCGTCCGATTATATCAGTCGCAATTGCATAGGCGGCAAAATCCTTATCTTCGTATTCGTATTCATCTCCGCACTCCACTTTGTCTTCTGCCGATGCGGCGGCAATTTTAAATCTTCCGTCGATGTATTTATAAAGAGTTACAGGATATCTGTAACCGTACCAGTCTATCTCGTCTCTTTCTTCAATAAGATAAAACGAGTTGCTGCCGTTACGTATCAGTTTATAATATCCGGTTGCTTTAAGAGGAGAGCCGTCGCATTCGAAAGTGTCATATATTATAGGCAAAAGCGGCGCGTCTTCGTTATACAAATGCAAAACGCCATCTGTATAATAAAATAACGAGTCGTTATGCATAAAACCGTAAAGTTTATCACCGGTATAATATTTCTCTGCAAAAGCAATTAAAACATCTTCGGTAACCGATTCGCTGTCGTTCTCGGCTGCTCTGCTCAATGTTTTGAATTCGTCATCGTATTCCTCTTTTGCAGCAAGAATCATCTCCGTTATCTCCCGGTCGGTTTTCCCGTCAAGAACAGTTTCTGCAGAAAATCCAATGCAAAATCCAGAAATGATTATACTTATAAGGATAAGCATTAATGTTTTTTTCATATCACACCTCAATCAAAAGTCCTGTATATCAAATAAAATAATATCTTCGCACCCTTGCTGCTTAATTCTCGCTTTTTTAACTACCCAAATACCGGTATCGGTTTTATCGTCCTGACTCACAAAAATTTTTATATCTATTGTAATATTATTGATGTCAGTATATTCTAAACCTAAAGGATAAATAACACTGGTATAGTTTTGCCAGTCATGAAATTCTATACCCAATAAAGTATTCAATTCCTCAAAAGGCATATCGGGTTTAATAATTTCTTTATATTGTTCAACAGTGTATTGATTCGATTTGTCCGAAGAATGAGTTCCTTCTTGAGTATTTTCCGGATTTTCTTTTATCGGTGTATCGTAACAAGCAACTAAATAAAAAAACATCGTAATTATTATACATAGCACAGCTACTTTTTTCATATAAATCTCCTTTCGGTTATGGAATAATTATGTTATTTGCACATCCAAATAATATTTTTTGAGTGATTCGGAAAAGATTATAAATCACCATAATTATTTTACAATATATAAAAACAATTGTCAAGTATTTGATTTCTTACTTTTGCAATATCATCGGTGATTTATACCCTTCTGTATATATAGACGTAAAAAAACGGCAAACGGATACCGAGTTTACAAAAAATCCGGAAATAAAGATAACGGCATAATATGGTTTTTATAAATAATGCCGCAGCTAAACAGTTGCGGCATTATTGCTTATAGAATTACTTATTATATTTTTCGTTTATTTCTTCCGTTATTATTCCATCTGCGGTTTCAAGAGCTATTTCAGGAGACTGAGTGCCGCGCATGACGGCAAGCAGCGCATCGTCGAGCGCCCAGAATGAGTCTTCAAGTATGGATTTGTCTATATATTCGGCTTCGTAAACTCCTTTGAGATAATATTCGAAATCACTGTGATAGAAGAAGTAATTGTCTTCCAACATGTCCTGCCAGCCGTGAGGATATAAATCCGGATCGAGCGGCTCGAACATAAATTCCGCAACAGCGCCTGTTTCCTCCTCGGAATATGCCGAGAAAATAGGAAATGCCCACATGGAATCACCCTGTGTTATGGTTGAAACCGTATCCTTGTTTCCTTGGGGACCGTATGGATATCTGACGCAACATATGTCAAAATCCTCGTTTCCGGAGTATGCACTGCCGTTTGAAACCATCCATCTCTGACCTTTGTCGAAATACAGTTCTCCCATATCGACCGGGCCTTCCATCAGCAGTCCTTCATCGACAAGTGATTTGACATATTCGAGTGCTTCTCTTGATTCCGGGCTGTTGATTTCACACGTCCATCTTCCGTCGGCCTCGGTTATAAAATGCGCTCCGTTTGAAAGAAGAAACGGTGTGATTGCGTTTGTTCCGGTTCCATATGCGTTGACTGCCATTCCTTCAAAAGAATTGTCGCCGTCGTTTATGACGGTCTTTGTCAGAAACTGTCTGAAATTTTCCCAGTCCCATTCTCCGGCCTCTATGATTTCGTGCGGATCGTCGATATTGTATCTGTCAAGCAGCGTGAGATTGATTTTTATAAAACCTCCGACAGACGGGGATGATTCCCAGTAATTCGGGAAAATACCGTATTGTGTTCCTCCGTATACTCCCACGTTGTTTTCGGCGGGGGATCTGTATTTTTCGGAAGTGGGATCGGAGATAACGTTTTCAACGGGAAGCAAAACGTCTATCAGCCATGATTCGTAAAGATGCTGCGGGATCGCGGAGAGCATATCAACCGTAAGTCCTCCGGAAATCGCTTTTGAGAGAAAAGTTGCCGGCGGATTTTCGACAATCTGAAAATCGTAAAGAAAGTTAAACTTCTTTTCGGTCTCTCTGTAGCGATCGTATTCTCTGTCGGCGGAAGCTGTTCCGCCTCTTTTTGTGGGTATGCTTCTTGAATACCATCCTATGTAGACGGTCATTGTCGAACCGTGGAAATCCATTTCCGTGTTGTCCTCAATAACCGGCGCTTTTGCGCAGGAAATGAGAGAAAAGGTCATAATGACGATCAGAATCAACGATAAGTATTTTTTCATTTTTTCTCTTTCTTTCAATTTACTGTTTATTGTAATGTTCGTCTATATCTGCCTGGATTATATCCGCGACCGATTCGACCGCGGCTTCGGGAGTTGAACTTCCCAAAAAGAATCTCCACATCGCGGTGCGGAATTCGGTATATGATTCCTCAAGCGCCGCATTGTCGAGATACACAGCTTCTTCAACGCTGCGAAGATAATATTCGTAATCTTCGTGATAGAAGAAAACCTTGTCTTCGTAAATATCTTTCCATCCGTTGGGGTATAATTCGCTGAGCGGTTCGAATAAATATTCGGTGACGGCTCCTATCTCGTCTTCGGTGTAAGCCGAGAAAACGGGGAAGGCATACATCGAGTCGCCGTGGGATATCGTGGACACGATATCTTTGCTGCCGTTCGGTCCGTAAGGATAACGGACGTAAGCCATGTCGTAAATTTCGCTTGTCCCGATATCTCCCGACCAAAGCATACATCCGAGGCCGTTTCCGAACTCTTCATCATCTGTGGGAATGTCGTATAAGAGCTTATCTTTTATGAGGGATTCGACGAATCTCATCGCTTCCATCGATTCATCGCTGTCGATGGCTGTTTTATATCTGCCGTTTGAATAGGTCATATAACTGCCGCCGTTGCCGATAATAAACGGGAGCATACATTCGCCCGAAGGAGCGAGATTTCCGAGTCCTTTCCACTCGATTTCGCCGTCTTTGAACGATGTTTGCTGCAGAAAATCCCTGAAGTGATCCCAATCCCATTCGCCGGCTTCGATCGTTTCGTGAGGAGTCGGTATATTATATGAACTCATTGTGGTAAGATTGAGATTGATAAAACCCGATATGGACGGAGATGTTTCCCAGTAATAGGGGAAAATGCCGTATTTTTTACCGTCGAATATTCCGCAGCCCTGCTGACCTGCCGTTCTCCACTTGTCGGACGAGGCGTCGTTGACAACATTTTCAGCGGGGATCAAAGTATTGATCATGTATGATTCGTAAATCGACTTGGGATTTGCTTTAAGGAAATCTGCCCGCATTCCGCCGGAGAGCGAGCCGGCGAGAAAGGTGTTCGCAACATTTGCGACATTGACGAAGTCAAACCGGAAATTAAATTGTTTCTGTGTGTCGAGAAATCTGTCGTATTCCCGGTCTTCGGAAGCCGAACCGCCCTTTTTTGTTATCTGAGCCGTATATTCGCCTATGTAAAATTTAAGAACGTCACCACGGAAATCAATGAGTTCCGTATCGTCACTCGGTTCTATGACCTGTTTGCCGCAGGCGGAAAAAAAGGATACGGTCATTGCCGAAAGAATGATCAGCGCAAGGATTTTTTTCATAACGGCCTCAAAAAATATATTTATACATATTTACATAAAAGGTTATTATTTATTGTAGTGCTCGTCGATGTCTGCCTGGATTATATCCGCGACCGATTCGACCGCGGCTTCCGGTGTTGCCGATCCGAACAGAACAAGTCTCATCGCGCCCCGGAAATCAAAATATGATTTCTCAAGCGCCGCGTTGTCGAGATATACGGCATTTTCCACACTGCGGAGGTAGTATTCGTAATCTTCGTGATAGAAGAAAACATTGTCTTCGTAAACATCCTTCCAGCCGTTGGGATATAAGTCACTGAGAGGCTCGAACATATATTCGACGACTGCGCCGATCTCGTTTTCGCCGTATGCCGAGAAAATCGGGAAAGCATACATGGTGTCGCCGTTTGTTATGGTGGAAACGGTGTCTTTGTTTCCGTGCGGACCATATGGATACCTGATCGCAGCTATATCGTAAACATCGCTGCTTCCGACGGCGCCGGAAGCAAGCATCCATGTCATTCCGTTATGAAAATCCATGACATCGGCGGGAATATCGCTCATAATGTCTTCTTCTACAAGCGACTGGGCAAATTCAAGCGCTTCTATCGCTTCTTGGCTGTCTATGGCGAGTTTATATCTGCCGTTCGTATAGGTCATGTAGCTGCCGCCGTTTCCCAGAATAAACGGAAGCATGGTTTCTCCTGCGGATGAAAGCATCCCGAGACCTCTCCAGACGGTGGCTCCGTCGGTGAAGGCGGTTTGTCTCAGAAATTCTCTGAAATGCTCCCAGTCCCAATCTCCCGCCTCTATTATCTCGTGAGGCGTTGGGATATCATAAGAATCCATTATCGTCATATTGAGGTTGATAAATCCGGATATTGTGGGCGATGTTTCCCAGTAGTAGGGAAAAACGCTGTATTTTTTTCCGCCGAAGATACCGCAGCCCTCCTGACCCGCGGCTTTCCACTTGTCGCTTTCAGGGTCGTTTATTACATTTTCGGCAGGCATCAGCGCGTTGATCGCGTATGTATTGTATATTGCCCCCGGGCCTTCTTTAAGTAAATCCGCCCGTATCCCGCCTGACAGTGAGCCGGCGAGAAATGTATTTGCAACATTTACGACACGGACATAATCGAATACTAAGTTGAATTTGTTCTGTGTGTCTATGATTCTGTCGTATTCTCTGTCAGATGACGCGGAACCGCCTTTTTTTTCGACCTGTCCCGTCCATTCGCCCATATAGACTTTAAGGGAATCACCCCGGAAATCAAGATCTTCATTCTCTTCATTTATGTTAAAACCGGGTTTGCCGCAGGCGGAAAAAAATGAGACGGTGATTGCCGAAAGAACGATCAGCGCAAGGATTTTTTTCATAACAGCCTCAAAAAATATATTTATGCATATTTACGTAAAAGGTTATTATTTATTGTAGTGCTCGTCGATGTCTGCCTGAAGAATGTCTATAACCGATTCGATCGCCGCTTCGGGTGTTGCCGACCCGTTCAGAACAAGTCTCATTGCGTCTCCGAATTTCACGTGAGAATAACTCAAGGCTGCCTCGTCGAGGTATGTTGCTTCCTCAACGCTGTGCAGATAGTATACAAAGTCTTCGTGATTGAAGAAAACCGTGTCTTCATATATGTCTTTCCATCCGTTCGGATATATGTCGCTCAGCGGCTCGAACATATATTCGGCTACGGCGCCTAATTCCTCATCTGTATATGCCGAGAAAATCGGGAATGCATACATGACGTCGCCTTTTGTGATAGCGGAAACGGTGTCTTTGTTCCCGTGAGGTCCATACGGATATCTGATAGGCTCAATTTCCTCCTCCGAGCTGGCGGAAATGTAACTTGAGTAAATCATCCATGATATTTCGCTTGTCAGATCATAGCCCGATGGAATATCGCTCAAAATATCTTCTTCGACGAGGGTCTGTGCAAATTCCAGCGCTTCTATCGCTTCCTCACTGTCGATGGCGGCCTTGTATTTGCCGTTCGAATATGTAATATAGCTTCCGCCGTTGCCGAGAATGAACGGGAGCATGGTTTCTCCCCAGGTAATGATCATTCCCAGCCCTCTCCATGTCTGAGTTCCGTCGACAAATGCCGTTTGCCTTAAAAATGCCCTGAAATGTTCCCAGTCCCATTCGCCCGCCTCGATAATATCGTAAGGGGGCTGAATGTCATACGAATCCATAATTGTAAGATTGAGGTTGATAAATCCGCATATTGACGGAGCGTTTTCCCAGTAATTCGGGAAAACCCCGTATTTTATACCGTTAAATGTTTCGGAATCACTTTGTCCTGCTGCTTTCCATTTGTCCTGTGAAGCGTCGTTTACGACATTTTCGGCAGGTTTCAAGGTATTGATCGCATACGCGTTGTAAATTTCCAGAGGTCCTTCTTTCATAAGATCGGCGCGTATACCTCCGGAAAGAGAACCCGCAAGAAATGAGTTCGATACGCTCGATACACGAACGTATTCGAATTTGAAATTGAATTTATCCTGTGTGTCTATGATTCTGTCGTATTCTCTGTCCGAGGACGCGGAACCGCCTTTTTTTTCTACTTGACCGGTCCATGTATTCATATACACTTTAATCGTTTCACCGAGAAAATCAATATCGGAATTGTCGGTTTCTTTCAGTATATCCGGTTTCCCGCAGGCGGAAAAAAAGGATACGGTCATTGCCGAAAGAACGATCAGTGCAAGGATTTTTTTCATAAAAACCTCTGAGTAATTTTTATAGATAAATATTTACCGGAATGATTTTATTTATTGTAGTGCTTGTCGATGTCTGCCTGAATGATGTCTATACCCGATTCGATCGCCGCCTCGGGTGTTGCCGACCCGAAGAGGACCGATCTCATCGCCGAACCGAACTCCGCATAAGAATCGTATAACGCCGCATCATTGAGGTAGGTTGCTTCTTCAACGCTGTGCAGATAGTATACAAAGTCTTCGTGATTGAAAAAGACGGTATCTTCATAAAGGTCTTTCCATCCGTTGGGATAGAGCTCGCTGAGCGGCTCGAACATAAATTCCGCAACCGTGCCGATTTCGTCTTCGGAGTATGCCGAGAAAATCGGGAATGCATACATGACGTCGCCTTTTGTGATGGTGGAAACGGTGTCTTTGTTTCCTTTTGGACCGTAAGGATATCTGATCGGCTCCATTTCGTCTACGGAACTTGTATAGATTCTGTCGGAGCGGATCATCCAGGAAATTCCCGATGACCAATCGTAGCCTGACGGGATGTCGCTCATAATGTCTTCTTCAACGAGTGACTGGGCAAATTCCAACGCTTCTATCGCTTCTTCGCTGTCGATGGCGGACTTGTATTTACCGTTTGAAGACGTAATATAACTTCCGCCGTTGCTGAGAATAAAGGGGAGCATGGTTTCACCCCAAAGCGTAGCCATTCCGAGACCTCTCCATACTTTATCGCCGTCGGTAAAGGCGGTCTGTCTCAGAAATTCTCTGAAATGTTCCCAGTCCCATTCGCCGGCCTCGATAATATCGTAAGGGGGCTGAATGCCGTATCCGTCCATAACCGTAAGATTGAGGTTGATAACGCCGTATATCGTCGGCGCGGATTCCCAGTAATTCGGGAAAACCGAATATCTTATTCCGTCAAAAGTTCCGCAGCCCTGCTGACCTGCCGGTTTCCATTTGTCGCTCGTAATGTCGTCTACTACATTTTCGGCGGGAATAAGGGTATTGATCAGATATGATCCGTAAACCTCAGTCGGCGTTCCTTTAAGAAGATCCGCGCGCATTCCTCCGGAAAGAGAACCGGCAAGAAAAGCGTTTGCGACATTGGCAACCCGGTTATATTCAAACTTGAAATTGAATTTATTCTGCGTTTCGATTATTCTTTCATATTCTCTGTCAGACGACGCGGAACCGCCTTTTTTTCCGACCTGACCGGTATGTTCGCCCAAATATACCTTGAGAACGTCTCCCCGTAAATTAAGGCTTTCGTCGTCCTCCGTTTCCATCGGATCGGATTTCGCGCAGGCAGAGATGAATGACAGGGAAATGCATAGCATGAGTAACAGCGAAAGTGCTTTTTTCATAATGACCTCAAATAAATAATATATATTTTTATATCAATGCCGTAATTTGAGAAATTGCGTTATCTGTTGTATTTTTCGTTTACTTCTTCCTGAATCATTTCGGCTGCGTTTTCAAGCGCGATTTCGGGTGATTGCATACCGTTTGTCGCCGAAATCAGAGCTTCGTCGAGTATCCAGAAAGAGTCTTCGAGTATGGAGTTATCGATATATTCGGATTGAGCGGCGCTTTTTATGTAGTATTCAAAATCTTCAGTGTAAAAAAAGTATTTGTCTTCTATAATGTCCTTCCATCCGTTGGGATAAAGTTCGTCGAGCGGTTCAAACAGATATTCAGCCACGGTGCCGATTTCGTCTTCGGTATACGCCGAGAAAATCGGGAAGCCCCAGATCCTTTCGTGCGTGTTTATGACCGAGACGATATCTTTATTTCCTCTTGGTCCGTAAGGGTATCGGACACCGCATACCGTGTTTTCACTGTCCGATGACAACCCGTTTCCGGAGCTTACCATATACTTATCGGAGGAACCTGACGCCGCAGTGTGGAAAAGTCCTTCTGCCGCAAGCGACCGAACGTATCCAAGAGCCTCGATTGCTTCCGGGCTGTTGATCTGACACGTCCATCTGCCGTCCGTCTCGGTCACATATCTTGCTCCGTTTGCGAGCAGAAACGGCATAATACATTCGGCTCCCGGGCCGAATGCATGAACGAGCATGCCTTTCCATTGGGTGTCGCCGTCGCTGATGACTGTTTTTGCGAGAAATTCTCTGAAATGCTCCCAATCCCATTCTCCGGCTTCTATGATTTCATGCGGATCATCAATACTGTATTTTTCGAGAACGGTAAGATTTATCATCACAAAACCGGTGAGATTCGGCGTGATTTCCCAGTAATTCGGGAAAAAACCGTAATATTTCCCTCCGTAGTAGCCGCAGCCGTTTCTTGACGGGACTTTCCATTTGTCGGAAATGGGATCCGAAAGTATATTTTCCGTGGGAATAAGCGTGTTGATAAGGTATGACTCATACAGATGTTTGTTCTGACAATACAGCAGATCGGACTGTATCCCGTTGCCTGAGAGCAATGCCGACAGAAACGTGGTTGCGGGAATAATGTCGAGATCATAATCAAATTTACAGTTAAACTCTTTTTCTGTTTCGGCATAACGCTTGATCTCACGGTCGGCGGATGACGATACTCCTTTGGTGAGCGGATAATGGTCGATCCACGCCCCTTCGGAAATCACGATTTTTCCTCCGCGGAAATCGAGAGCTTCGTTTTCGTCATCAATAGTGATATCGGAGGTCGCGCAGGCAGAGATGAATGACAGGGAAAGGCATAGCAGGAGCAACAGCGAAAGTGCTTTTTTCATGACAACCTCACAAAAAGTAAATTTTAACTTTGCTTTGTTATTACGGATAATATAATTATGGGTAATTTGTCAGATTGGACGGAAATCGCGTTTGTTATGTTGTTTGTTTTTTTGCCTTTTTCAGGATGTTTTGCCGTCAGATTCCGGAATGAACCGCTTCGATTCCGGGGTTTTCGCGGATTCCGGGGATTATTTATTGTAGTGTTCGTCTATATCTTTGCTTATGACCTCGTAAATCGAGTCTATGGCATTCACGGAGGACTGATCGTTTCTGAGGATTTCAAGAATTGATTTACTGTAAAGAGTGAAAGAATCAATGAAAATATACATGTCGATATATTCTGACTGTTCAACGCCCTTCAGATAATATTCAAATTCGCTTTCGTAATAGAATATATTGTCGTTGACGGTATCCTTCCATCCGTTCGGAAAACTTTTACTCAGCGGCTCGAACATGAATTCCGCAAGCTCGCCGATTTCTTCTTCCGTATACACCGAAAAAATCGGGAAAGCCCACAGACGGATATCTGTAGTAAGTGTTGAAACCGTGTCTTTGTTTCCTTTCGGACCGTATGGAAACCTGAACTGAGCTATATTGATTTCTTCGCTGGTTTGCGGTCCGCCGGAGCTCGTCACCGTTTTCACTTCTGATGAGTCGTATGTCTCGACGATGAGACCGTCCGCGCCGAGACCGGCTATGAATTCATAGGCTTCGGCTGCTTCCGGACTGTTTATATTAAGGACCGTCCGTCCGTTTGATTGGGTAATAAACGAGCCTCCGTTGCTGAGAACAAACGGGAACAGGCTTGCGACACCGTTTCTGTTGATATCCATGCCGACGTATTTCCGTTCGCCGTCGGTGAAGGTCGTCTTTCGCAGAAACTCACGGAAATTATCCCAGTTCCATTCGCCTGCCTCGATAATCTCATGAGGATCGTCGATCTGATATTCGGAAAGGATATCCATATCGGTGTTGAGCAGCCCGAGTATGTCCGGCGCAAACTCCCAGTAATTCGGGAAAATACCGTATATTTTTCCTCCGTAAAGTCCTTTTGCAGCGATTGCGGGAGACGCCCATTTTTCACTTTCAGGGTCTGATATTACGTTTTCGGCGGGCAGGATCGTATTAATCTGATACGCGTCATGCAGCTGCTTGTTGCAGGTGTATAGCAAATCGGCCTGCAGACCGCCCGAAAAGGCGCCGGACAGAAATGTCGTGGAAGGATTTATGTTCTTCATGTAATCAAATTCGAGATTGAATTTTTTTTCGGTTTCCGCCAGTCTGTCGAGCAGACGGTCTTCGGAAGCTGTTCCGCCTTTTTGCGGAGGAAAATCATGTATGCAGTCGGATACGGCGATTACGACCTTTCCGCCTGCAAAATCGAGAGAGTCTTCTTCGTTAATCAGAATATCCGGTTTTGTTGCGCATGCCGAGAAAAGAGATAAAGAGAGAGCAATCAAAAGTGACAGCGAAAGTGCTTTTTTCATAATAACCCCTTTCGTATAATACAAATGTAATATATATGTGTCTATCTATTATACTTTTCGTTTATTTCCTCGAAGATCACGTCGTAGACGGCGTCGATTGCGTTGGTCGGGGACTGATTCCCTTTGAATATATCATACATCGCGTTGCTGAGTTTCCAGAAAGAATCATTGAGTATATCCATATCGATATACTCGGCCCGGTCGACGCCTTTGATATAATATTCATATTCGCTGTCGTAGGTAAATATATTGTCCTTCATATAATCTTTCCATCCGTTCGGATACAAAGACGCGTCGAGAGGCTCGAACATAAATTCCGCGACTTCTCCTATTTCGTCTTCGGTATATGCCGAGAAAATCGGGAACGCCCACATAGTATATCCCAGCGATATTGTAGAAACGGTATCCTTGCTGCCGCTTGGTCCGTATGGATAACGGACCTGAGCCACGTTGAACTCGTCGCTGGTTCCGGCTCCTCCGGAAGTAAGCATCCACTTTTCGCCGTTATTGTATGACGGGTCACTGTTTGGAACTTCGGTAATCAAACCTTCTGAACCGAGATCGGCTATGTATTCGTATGCTTCCATGGCTTCTGGACTGTTTATTTCAAGTGTGTATCTTCCGTCTGTTTCTTTCATGAATGAGCCGCCGTTGGTGAGGACAAAGGGGAAAATACAGGCGACGCCGACGCCGTTGATCCCCATACCCATACCGAGCCACTCTTTTTCGCCGTCTTTGAAAGCCGTTTGCCGCAGAAACGCGCGGAAATTCTCCCAATCCCACTCGCCCGATTCGATAATATCTATAGGCGACGCTATATCGTATTCGTCAAGCAGGTCGGTATTGATCGTTATCATACCGAAAATACCCGGAGAGGAATCCCAGTGATTCGGAAAGAGCGCATACATTTTTCCGCCGTAAAGACCTTTTCCGTTGTTCGCCGGTGATTTCCATTTATCGCTTTCGGGATCGTCGATAACGTTTTCTATCGGCAAAAGAGTGTTGATAAGATAGGCGTCATAAATCTGAGAATTGCTGCAGTATAGAAAATCAGCCTGCATACTGCCCGAAAGCGCCGCCGACAGAAAGTGTGTTGCCGGATTTATCCCTTCGAGAAAATCAAAAGTGAAATTGAATTCTTTTTGCGTTTCCTCATAGCGGTCGAGCAGACGGTCGGATGAGGCGCTTCCTCCTCTTTCGGGAGGATAGTTCCACATATACGGACCGAGAGCGATTACGATTTTGTTGCCGTTAAAATCAAGTCCGCCGTCGTTCTCGTCAATAAGAATGTCGGGCTTTTTTGCGCACGCCGAGAAAAACGATAAAGAAATGCAGATCATAAGCAGAATCGGGAAAAGTCTTTTCATAGTGACCTCCGTAATATAAAATGCGGGTCCGCGTTTTTGCGTGATAAAATCATTTATTGTATTTTTCGTTTATTTCTTCTGCCATTATTTCGATCACCGAATCTATCGCGGCTGAGGGAGACAGGACACCTTGTTTGATACCGATCAACGCGCTGTTGAACAGAACAGCGGAATCATGGTAAACATCCGTATCTATAAACTCCGCGTGCCTGACGCCGTTGATATAATATTCCAATTCTCCGGGATAGTAAAAAACGTTGTCGTCAATGACGTTCTTCCACCCGTTCGGATAAACGGAGGGAGAGAGCGGCTCAAAGAAATATTCGGCTACTGCGCCTATTTCTTCCTCTGCATACGCCGAGAAAATCGGGAATGACCAGACGATTTCTTCGGATAAAAAAACGGAAAAAGTATCTTTGTTTCCGCGTGGGCCGTAAGGATATCGTATCTGGGCAATATTGAAGACGTCGCTTGTTCTGTAATAACCGCAGGTAAGTATCCATTTTTCGCCGGATATATAGGCGGGATCGTCTACCGGGATTTCGTCCAGCAGACCTGCCGCTCCGAGATTTGCGATAAAATCATATGTCTCCATTGCTTCGGGACTGTCGACGTTGAGAAGATATCTTCCGTTGATTTCTTTTATAAACGAACCGCCGTTACTCAGAACAAAGGGAAAAACCTCTAAAATCCCTCCGTATTCGCCGCCGAAAAGCATTCCCAGACCCCGCCATTCGCGGTCGCCGTCGCGGAATTTGATTTTTTCGAGGAAGGAGCGGAAATTTTCCCAGTTCCATTCGCCTGTTTCTATATATTCATACGGACTGTTTATCCCGTATTCTCCGAGAGCGTCCATATTGACGTTCATCATACCGGAAAGCAGCGGCGCGGTTTCCCAGTAATTGGGAAAGATACAATACATCTTGCCGCCGTAAAGACCGATCCCTTTGTTCATCGGCGAGAACCATTTATCGCTTTCGGGGTCAGAGATCACGTTCTCTGTCGGACGAAGGGTATTGATGAGGTAACATTCATACAGCTGCCATTTGCTGCTGTAAAGAAAATCGACCTGCATGCTTCCCGTAAGCGCCGCCGAAAGGAACCGAACTGCGGGATTTATGTCGAGAATATAATCGATTTTGAAATCGAATTTCTGTTCCGCCTGAGCAAAACGGTCGAGTATACGGTCTTCCGATGCGCTCGTTCCGCGGACGGGAGGAAATGACCACAGATAATTTCCCGTGGCGATCGTGACATTACTTCCGTGAAAACAGAGCTCTTCATCGCCTTCGTTAAAGATAAATCCGGGTTGTGAGCAGGAGGAAAACAAAGACGATGTAAATAATATAATAAGCAAAATCGGAAGTCTTTTTTTCATAATGTTCTCACTAAAACACAGTCGGTTTTTGTCTGTTATTTTTGTCGGTTGTATTTCTGATTTATTTCTTCGTTGATGAAATCCGTGATACCGTCGACCGCGTGCGCGGGAGAAATGTTTCCTTTTGAAAGGTCGAGCATTGCGTTGCTCAGCTGCCAGAAAGAATCGTAAAGAATATTTATATCTATGAATTCGGCCTGCTCGGCGGCTTTGATATAATATTCGTATTCGCTTGTGTAACAGAACAGTGTGTCTTCGATTATGTCTTTCCAGCCGTTCGGGTAAACCGACGCATCAAGCGGTTCAAACAGATATTCCGCGACAGTTCCCACCTCATCTTCGGTATAGGCTGAGAATATGGGAAATGCCCACATATTGAAACCGTAAGTGATAGTGGAAACAGTGTCTTTGTTTCCGTGCGGACCGTAGGGATATCTGAACTGAGCCATATTGAAATCGTCGCTTGACGACGGACCTCCCGAGGTCGCCATCCATTTAAGACCGTTGAAATATTCCGGTTCGTCGGTATGAACTTCGGTGATAAGTCCGTTCGCTCCGAGATCGGCTATATATTCGTATGCTTCCATGGCTTCGGGACTGTCTATGCCGGAATAATATCTTCCGTCCCTTTCGGTAACGAAGTGCCCGCCGTTACTCAGAACAAAGGGGAATATACAGGCAACTCCGACGCCGTTGATGCCCATGCCCATACCGCACCATTCCCTTTCGCCGTCGTTAAAGGTTATTTTTTTAAGAAATTCACGGAAGTTTTCCCAGTTCCATTCACCGGCTTCCACTATTTCGTGCGGATCTTCCAGATCATATTCGGCGAGTCGGTCGAGATTGACATTTATCATCCCCATTACGCCGGGAGCATATTCCCAGTAATTCGGGAAAATCCCATACATTTTGCCGCCGAAAAGAGCAACGGCGTTGTTTGCGGGAGATTTCCATTTATCGCTGCCCGCATCGTTGACGACATCGGCAGCGGGAAGAAGCATGCCCTGACGATATGCGTCGTAAAGGCTGGCGTCTTTGATTTCGGTCATATCTATATGACAGTTGCCCGACAGGGATCTGCCGAGCATATAAACAGGTATGCTTTCGACCAGAGGATAGTCGAAGACGAGATTAAAATTCTTCTCCGTATCGATAAAACGGTCGAGCATACGGTCGTCCGACGCGCTTCCGCCGCGATTGGGGTGAAGATCTTTTGTATACCATTCCGTGAGAATGATGAATTTTTCACCGTTGAAATCAAGTCCGCCATCTTCTTCTGTAAGAATATCGGGATTTTTTGCGCATGCCGAGAAAAATGATAAAGAAATACAAATCAAAAGCAACATCGAAAAAAATTTTTTCATGGCTACCCCCGTAAAAAATCATTTATAATATTTCTCGTTTATTTTTTTCGTTGACGGTTTATAATACGCTCAGAATGGGATGTTGTTCATTTTTACGCCTTTGATATAACGGTTCGTCCGACTGCCTTAATAAAATAATGTATAAATACTGACCTGCGGCGATATGATGCCGCCGCCGTTTGGGACGGGATCAACGGTTATAATGTTCGTCGACGTCCGCCGTGAAAAGATCTATGATTGAATCCAAAGCGACGTTTATGCTTACACCCTGACGGTAAATTGTCTGTAGCGCTTCTTCCACGGCTCCGGAGGATTGCTCCAGAACAACGGTATTGTAAACGAAAGCTTCATCTGTGGCGCGGAGATAGTATTCGTAATCGTCACATTCGAAATTTGCCACATCCTGAAGGTAGTCCTTCCATCCGTTTGGATAATAGTTCGGTTCGAGTGGCTCAAAGAGGTCGTCTACCACAGCGTAAAGATCTTCTTCACCATATATGGAAAAGATTGGAAAGCCCCAGAATCTTCCGCGGCCGCTCATGAATGCGGTGATCGCGTTCGGGTCTCCGTTGGGTCCGGTGGCGTATCTGATTGCTGTCAGGTTCCAGTCCCGTGACGTCGGCGCTCCTCCGCCGTAAGCGACCATCCAGCGTCTTCCTTCATTCCATATATCGCCCGCCAGTCCTCCCGGTCCGACTTCCGCGATACCTTCCGTCATCAGTTCGACGGTGAATTCTATCGCCTCTATCGCTTCGGGATTTTTAAGTCCTATCTCGTATTTCCCGCCCGATTGTCTGAGAAAATATCCTCCGTTTGAGAGAATGGCGGGTATGACGATGGATGTGCCCATATATATGCCGTCGTAAAGAAGTCCGACAAATTTGTTATCACCGTCGTTGACTGTTGCCTGACGGAGCATTATCTTCAGATGCTCCCAGTCCCATTCGCCGTTTTCGAGGTATTCGTGCGGATTTGTTACGCCGTATTTATCAAAATTGTCGAGATTGCATATCAGCCAGTCACCGATATCGGGACCGCTGTCCCATTTATTGGCAAAAAAGCCGTATCTCGTTCCGTAGAAAACCGTTTTCTCACCTACGGATGCGGAACCCCATTTGTCCTCATCTATATCGGGTATGACGTCGCCGACGGGTAAAACCATATTGAGCTTATATAATTCGTAAAGACTCTGGTTTCCTATTTCCATCAGATCGACATGGAGATTTCCCGCTATGGATTTTCCGAGCAGATAAGCAGGGATGTTTTCGACCAGCGGATAATCGAATACGAGATTGTATTTGTTTTCCAGTTCGAGAAACCTGTCGAGCATTCTGTCGTCTGAAGCATTGTCGCCGCGTTTCGGCTGCAGAAACTTTGTATACCATTCCTGGAGAATTACAAATTTCCCTCCCATAAAGTTGAGATCGCCTTCTTCTTCAAAATCCGAAAATCCGGGTTTTGCGCAGGCAAAAAGCCCGAGCGAGAGAGACAGGATGACAAAAAATAACAGGACTTTCCTCATTGTTTGAATACCTCCCGGATGCAGAATATGTGTGATTGCCGTTAATCGGTCGATTTTGCCGAAATAAAGACAAAGTATTCGTATGTTTCTTCCTGCGGCTCTTCCGCCGTGCCTGTGTTTCGGATACCCGTCATCTTTTTGACGGTATAGGTAATTTTTGATTCGGAGAAGAGTCCGAGCGGATCGGAAACAGTGCCTACGGTTACTTCATATGTATTCTTTTTGGACGAGAGTCCGACAAGAGAAACGGCGGACACGGGAACGGCATCCGACGAAACCGTATAGAATCCGTTTTCGTTCAGTATTTCCACATCGGACACGGTGGATATTTCAAAATATTTCTGCGCCGCGCTGTCGATCTCTCCCTGTGTAAAGGAGGTCTTTGTCGCGTCGCCGTTCGTTCTGATCATATACATACAGTAATTGATGATGGATTTCGCTTCTATGTTTTCGGCCTTATCAAAAGGTTTTGCGGTGCATCTCGTTATGAATTTCATAACGGCCTGGACCTCGGGATTGTTTTCGGAATTTATGAGCTTTTCCGCTGCTGCCGGCACCATACCGGAGACATAGAAATCTTCGGAAGCCTGGCTGTAGGCTATCGTTACGTTAAATGTGTTTTCGCCTTCGGTAAGACCTCTGACATCGGTCGGGCCTACGGTCATAACGACCTTGTATTTGCAGTCGGAGATTTTTGAAAATGTTGCTTTGTAAATGTCGGTGCCGAAGAATTCAGTGTAATGCGATGTGTCGTATGTGCCTGTTCTGAACCATTTCATTACTGTTTCGGAGTCGGTGGTCAGGTCATTGCAGAAATGTCTGACGGCGTCGTCTTTCATAATATCTGCCTGAGCGTTGATGTTTTCGGCCGCCGCGGAATAATTGAGTCCGGTGACCTGATACCACGAATTATATGTCACGCCTTTTACGGTGTCCCTGCCGACGGCGTTGATAACGAAGCCGGTGTCGGCGGGGTAGAGTGTGACTACGATTCTGAAATCTCCGTCGCATGTCAGAACGGTTTTGTTTGTCTGATCGACTGTCGGCTTGATCTGAAGCAGAATGGGGGATAGCGATTTGAGCCATGTCGCGACGGATGCGGCGTTGTTGCCGTCTCCTTTTGCGAAGCTGCCGATATTTTCGGTATAAATTGCCGTAATGATTTTTGTTTTTGATTGAATCAGATTGCAGAGGTCCTCACCCGAAAGAGTGATTTCTTTCTGGATGGTATTGTTTTCCGCGTAAACGGAGATACGGTTTTTGATGCCGTTGCCGTCGGCATTATAAACCGCCGTTTCGTTTCCGGATGTAATCACGACGAGATCCTGTCCGAGATAGACGGTAACGGTCTCCGCTTCGGATGTAAGAATGATTTTATCCGTCGTTTCTTCGGGAGTGACATCTGTTTTTTCGGTGATATTCTTGATTATTATATTTTCAAGCTCGGATTTTGCCTTGAGGAGGAAACTCTTTGAGGGCGTTGCGCAGGTGATTTCTCCGCCTGCCTGAATCACGGCTTCGATGTTCTTTTTGAAGTTTTCGAGAACGGTATCTGTCTGCGGCGTGGGATCGTCCGGATTATCGGGATTATTGGGATTATCCGGGGGCTCGGGCGTGACGTGTGCGTTTATATAGGCGGCTATTCGGGTGAATGTGTCTTCCGCCAGTGTGTAATATTCGTTTCCGTTATTGAAGCGGACTATCTTTTCGTTTTCGTAGAAGGCGAGCGAAACGTTCGCTCCGTCCGAAACGAGATAAAACGGCGCGGATACGGGTTCGTCTATGCCGAGAACACGTGTCCAGCTGTCAAACGAGAGAGCGCTGAGGAAGGATTCTTCGGGAATAATGTTAAGAACGTGTTCGGATGATTCGAGGGTAAGCTCCGAATATCCCGCGAGAAGGGTTCTGATGTTCTGCGCCGAATAGGAGAGCTGCTGACCGACATAGGCGCGTAGATTCGAGGGAACGTTTTCGGGCATGGAGTAATACACCGTGTTGCCGTTATATGTCACGCCGATTACGGCATCCGAGTCGTAAATACCGATATCAACGGCGTCCCACGCGGATATTTTTGTTTCGGGAATTCCCGTGGCGGGATAGAACGACATTTCTTCCCACATATCCGGAGCGAGTGTCCTTGAAAGTCCGACGCCCGCGGTGATATTACCGTTATAATACGCTGCCGATAATGTGACCGAGTCGGTCTGAGTGATAAGTGAAGTGAGGTCGTCGGTGTCCATCGATGAGTTGTCGTCTATGAATTTGAGAATATTCGAGGCGGTTCCCGACGGAATCTTATAGGTTCTCGATGCTTCTCCGTCGGTGATCCTTGCGTAATCCGTTCCGATAAGCGAAAGCGTATAGTTGTCGCCTATCGTGAAAACAGCCTGCTCGCCGCCCTCGGGTTTTTCGGAGGTCCTTTTCCATTCGGAAGACTTAAAAAGGGTGAACATCTCCGTCATGCTTTTTATCTGAAAACCCTTGTCTCCCGCTTTTACCGAAATAAGAGGCAATTTCGCAAGCTCGGTGATCGCGTAATCCTTTGTGAGCCGGCCTCCGGATTTTTCTTCAAACGACTGTATGCCGTTTTTTAAAAGAAAGAAAAAAGAAACCGCGAGCGCAACGGCGAGAACGGCGGTAGTAACGATAAATACCGTCGTTTTCTTTTGCTGCGCGGCAAGTTTCTGCTGAAGACGGATTCTGCGCCGTCTTTCTGTCTTGTATTTTTTCTGATCTTCGGTCAGGACTTCATTGTTTTTTTCCATTATGTGAATCTCCGTTAGAACCGATATATCTTTCCGCAGAGTCTGCATTCCGCTTCCGTTCCCTCGGCTATGTCAACGCCCTGCTCTTCGAGTATCACACGCAGTTTTCGTTTTGAACAGGTGCAGCCGTAGGAGAGCGGAATAAAGTGACTGAAATCTCCGCCCGGGCTTTCGGGGTTTTCGGATGCGGCGGCAAGAACGGCAGAGAGCTCCGCGATTTTATCTTCAAGCTTTGCGTCTTTTGCCTCGACCGTGTTTACGTCGTGCCCCGGAAGGTATTCCGCTACGAAAAGGCGGGAAATTTTTCCCGGTTGATACTGTATATCCGCTTTTGTCTGGTTTGAATTCGTGTAATATGCTTTTGCCGCTTCGTGAGCGGTCTGCCCCGAAACGGTGCTGGTGTAGTCGCCTCGCACCGAAAGCCGTCTGCCTACCGTAAGAAGATATGAGCCGTCGATAAGCGGATCCGGGTCTTTTGTGTCGGCGTATCCCCGCAGTCTGCCGTCTGTTTCACAGAACGCCGTAAAGCAGCGCCGTGTGAGCGGAAGACGAAGGGAGACAAGAATGCTGCCGTCGTCGTCTTTGATATCGGAAGCGAGGGCGGCGGCGAGAAGCGCCGCAAAACCGAAGTTTTCGCGTTCTTCATCCGTAAATCCGCGGATCCCCGATATTTCGTCGATCGTTTCGGACAGGGTCACGACACGGAGTCGGATATGTTCGTTTACTATGTATACTGATGTTCCGTCCATTTGAATAGCGATTCTTTAATTGAATTTTATTGCTGATTTTTCCGGCAGACAAAAACGGTTCTTTCGCCTCTGTTGTATGAAAACCGTCCGATATATACGAATGGCGTTGAGGCAATCATCCGTTTTATCTGCCTGTTTGTGTAAAAATATTCCTTTATTTCGGTTTCCGTCCTGCCTTCGTCGGTTTCAAGACGGAGACGTGTCGTCATAACCGGCTGCCTGAAGCTGCCTTTGTAGAACAACTCGGCGTCTTCGGTGCCGTAGGTCGCGGAATTGCTTCTGCGGATAAATTCATCGCGGGTTTTTGTGTCGAAAACGAAAAAACCTCCGTTTTCGGTAAAATTGTATATCCGTGAAAAGAATTCAGCGAGGTCGTCGGGGAAAAGATGATTGACGGTGTCGAGGCAACATGTGACGAGGTCGTAGGCGCGGAACATATCTATTTCCGGCAGTGACTGGATTACAAAACGGCAATTTCCGAGGTCGTCCTTTGCCGCGGCTTCGGAGAGCATGGCGGGGGAGATGTCCACTCCGGTGCAGTCGAACCCTTTTGCCGCCAGCAGTCTTGTCAGTTCTCCGGTTCCGCATCCGCAGTCGAGAGCGGCGCAGTCGCCGAAAGGAAAGGTGACATAGGGTTTAAGAAATTTTTCTATTTCGGAAAGATAATCACTGTGAGAGAAATCTCCGTTGAAGGTGTCGTAAAACGGCGCAATGGGATCGTATGTCATTTGCCGTTTTTCTGCTCCCCGAATCTTTCGAGAACCTTACGGTATCCGCCTGCTCCGTAGCGGAGACATCGGTTTACTCTCGAAATCGTGGCAGTGCTTGCCCCTGTTTTTTCGGTAATATCCGCGTATGATACTTTTTTTCCGAGCATTTCCGCCACTTCAAGCCTTTGAGCAAGAGCTTTGATTTCGGAAATCGTCATAACATCGTCGAAAAATGCGAGAACATCGTCCTTTGTTTGCAGTGCAAGGAATGCCTCGGCGAGACGGTCGGTGGTTTCGTCGCTGATTTCGTTTTTCATAGCGTCAATCCTTTTTTCAGTTTTTGTATCTTCTGCCCTGATAAGCGTCGTCGTCGGACGATGCCGGCATCGGAGCGTAATGTTTGCTCTTGTATTCTGTGGTGACTTCCGTTTTGTCTTCGTCGGGGTTGACTGTTACTGGAGCCGCTTTTGATGAGTGTTTGCCCTGATAATCGTATCTGTATCCGTTTTCGGCGATATCACGCTGCTGTTCCTGCTGTTTTCTGCGCTCTTTTACCTTATTGCGTCTTTCGACATTGGAGTAAATGTAGATGGCGGCTATTATCGCGAGAACGGCAAGAAAGACAAAAAGAAGGATCAGAATAATCGTTCTCACCGGATTCGGTTCTTCATCCTTATTGTCTTTCGGTGTGTCTTTCTGCTTTGCGACGGGGTTATCAAGCATGGTCGCCGTAACTTTGAGGGGATAGGTGCCGAGGTCGTTTTCCATATATTCGCTGTCTTCGAGCGATAGTGAGAAGGAGGCCTTCTGCTCTTCCTCGCCGAATGAAGCGGGTGTGTTGTCTGTGATGATGACGGTATCGGGGTTAATGCTGAAATGAACGGTGAGTTTTATCGGATTTTCGGCATAAACGGCAGCCGATCCGAGAATGTAATCATCGTTTTCGATTTTTACGTTATTTCGGGGAAGAACGGATACGGGGATCTCGATGGTTTTGAAATAATTGAAAACATAGTCGAAAACGGAGATCGCGTCGGTAAATCTGGAGTCGCCGTCGGCGCAGTTATAGAGCGCGACGATATACGTTTTGCCGTCGGAATTGCGCGCCGCGCATACGAAGCTGTAACCCGATTCATCGGTGTAACCCGTTTTGCCGCCTATACATTTTTCGTATTTGAATTCGCTGTTTTTGACAAGCAGGTTGCCGTTTGTTATGTAATCTCTTTTTGCGTGCTTCGAGTTTGCGGCTATGGTGTGGCTGACTGTCGTGAGAACGTCGGTGATACCGTCGATCTGTATGAACTGTCTGAACATCATCGCCATATCGTATGCCGTGGAAACGTTTTCTTCCTCATAGATGCCGCTGGGGTTGGTGAAGTTCGTGTTCTTCGCGCCGGCATCGGCGGCGTATTTATTCATAAGGGTTGAGAATGCCGCCTGTTTTTCGGCGTAGGTCGCGTCGGCATAGCCGGATTTGTTTGCAACTGCCTCGGCAAGAACGTTTGCCGCGTCGTTTGCGGAGTAGAGGAGAAGCGCATAGATAAGGTCGGTGAGAGAAAGCTTTTCACCGTAATCTATGGCTATCTTGGAGGAAGATTCGGGCATCGCGTCGATGGCGCCGTGGGTTGCCTCGAGTGTTTCGGCTTCGTTTATTCCCGAGCTCAGCGCAAGAGCCGCAGTTACGATTTTGACCGTGCTGGCGGGATGAATCTGTTCATTCATATTTTTCTGAATAAGCACCTGCCCGCTTTCGGCATCCAGAACGACGTATTGCTCTGCCGAAATCTTGAGCTGGGAATCAAAGGTATCGGACTCCTCTCCTTCGGCAAATAAAGCGACCGGAATAAGGGATATTACAAGCAGTATTGCGAGCATAATCGAATAAATTCTTGTTCTTTTCATGGTTTGACCTTTCGTAAATGTATTTTAGGTTGTGTGTGCAATAATACAGTTTGCATTATATTATATTTATTATTTAATGTCAAGTATTTTTCTTTCGTATAATCGTTCCCGCCGCCCGAATGTAATATCCATGCTCTCTGATTTTGCGGCAGTCTGACGAAAAACTGCGATAATAACAGCGCAAAAAGAATAAAAAAATAAAAAAATAAAAATTTTGTTAAAAATACTTGACTTTTTGTAAAAACGGAGTATAATTGTAACATAAAAGAAAAAAATCAGCAATATTGTTCTTTTGATTTTTATAAAAACGCGGCATTTTCGGAATGATCAGGGCTTGAAATATGAAATTTACCAATAACAAAAAGGGAATAGGAATGATAATCTTCCGGGTCGGATTCGCTCTTTCGGCTATCTGTTCGGCGCTTATCTTTTTGTCCGCTTTTTTTCTGGAAGACGTCGTGCTGCCTGTTTTTGCCGACCGGGGAATATGTATCCTCGTTGGTATCGGCGTGTTTTTGCTCGGGTCGATCATTGCGTGGAGCGTGGGAGTAATTGTCGAATCGTATCTCGAAAAACACAGGAACGGAAATTGAACCGATAAATCATATAACGACTGTATATTCGCAGAGTTTATCTCCTTTTTATATCGTGAGTGGTTTTCTCTTTCTTTTTTTCATTTCTTTACTCAATAATAAAGGTTTTTTTCATTTTATCCACTCACGGCAAGGGGCACACCGCAAAAAGGTGTGCCTTTTGTAATATTCACGATATGTCTGTGATTTCTGCGGCAAAAAATATTGGATGAATAATTTTCGAAGATTTTTTTTTGAAATGTGACCAACCCCGTTTATTTGTTGGGTATTAGAGTGAGAAGCCTTATATTCCGAAAGAAGGTAAAAATGAGTGATCAAGCGATAGTTCAGAAGTTTTGGGACAGGGATGAAGATGCCATAGCCGAAGCAAAGGCGCAATACAGTGATTATTGCCTGTATATCGCAAATAATGTTCTTAACGACTGTCGGGACGCAGAAGAATGTCTAAACGACGCGCTTCTTGCCGCATGGAACAGTATTCCTCCTCAGAGACCTGAAAACCTCAGGACTTATCTCGGCAAACTTATCCGAGAGATTTCCATAAATCAACGGAAAAAGAATAACCGTCTTAAACGGATTCCATCCGAGATAACACAGTCACTTGACGAGATATCGGAAATGGTATCGGCAGGCGATTTTCAGGAAGGGATTGAGCAAGCCGAATTGTCACGGGAGATTTCACGGTTTTTATTTTCTCTCAACGAAACAAAAAGAAACGTTTTTATCAGACGATACTGGTATTACGATTCGATAGAAAGTATTTGCAGGAGATACGGTTTCGGTAAAAGTAAAGTCGTGATGATGCTGAAAAGAACGAGGTCAGACCTCTCACGACATTTAAAGAAAGAAGGTTTTATTATATGAAAGAAGATATGATGAGACAGGCTATCGGCGGTATCGACGACAAGCTCATCGAAGACTCCGACAAGCAACAAAATACAGGTCGCATCCGTGTATTCGCGGCAAAATGGGGAACCGTTGCCGCTGCATTCGCTCTTGTAGTTGTAGCAACAGCAGTTGCAGTATCGGCATTAAACGGCATCGGTGTAAATAATGAGAAGAGTTCAATGCCTGACGATAAATCGGAATCGGTATTAAACAGCATCGGTGAGATGAGTTCAATGATTGTCAATGAGAATAACTGGAGTGTCGGAAGACTGGAAAAAATAATCAACACTTGCGGAAATGTTCCGCTGGGTGAACTGCCATGTTATTCATTCGGAGATTTGTCGCGGTTTGCAGGGAGCAGGGGAATAGTTGTAAATCTCAATTCAGTCGGCACAACACTTTCATGGCTTATTAACAGTGCGAGAATATCGATTGATAATATTCAAAAAACCGATGACGACCATATCGCGGCGATTTTCAATGTTTCCGAAGATAATCTTGACAGCAGTTATGCTTTGGTGATATTCAGTAGAAAGATTATACAAAGCAAAGATAAAACGCAAAATACCGAATCATGGGAAAAGACTGGTGAAATGTATTTTCTCAAAGAAATCCATGACATAGACAGCTACATTGATATTCAGCCGGGTTCATCGGTAGAAGATCTTTATATGATTGACAGCACTATACGCTACGATGTTTTGCGTCAGGAGCAATGTTTTGAAAGGTTAGAATCATATTCTCAAGAAACAGACGACAGTATAACTGATAATTCAAGGATGATTTACAAACTGCTGAAGAACGGAATAATGACAGTAAAATATGATTTGACCGAAATGGTCGTTATTGAAAAAAATTATTACCTGTATGGTGAATTATCTTCCTCTTTCGTAAGTGTTACGAACTCAAATCTGTGCTCATATTTTGAACCTTCCGAATTGCAGAAGTGACCAGTATGGAGTTGAATAAGCAGGTAAATCAGTTCACATTTCAGATTGATTCCGCAAATGCAAAAGCAGTGTTGGCATGTGTTAAATAAGAAACGCTGCCGGAATTTGCAAAAACAGAAAGAAAATTTCGCTGCGGTGTGTCTTAACGGCACACCGCAATTCGGTATTTCGGGCAAAATAAAGCCCCGAGTATTGCTTTTTTATCCCGGTGATGATATAATCATCCCGTCGGAAAAGGGAATCCGGTGAAAATCCGGAGCGAGCCCGTCGCCGTAAGCATCGTAAAAAACAGCGTATATCTTTGCCGTAAAGACGAAACGCCATTGGTCAATCCGAGAAGGCCGCCGTTCTGATGTAAGCCGAAAGACCTCCCGACAAAACGGAATTTTCCAAAAGGGAGACTGCGAGTGCCGGTCATTGTTCCGAATAATTTTATACGGAGATAAGAAAAATGTCTGACAAAAAAACCTTTTCACGGTTTTTGTCGGCCGTTATCCTTTTTGCGCTTTTTACGGCAATGGCGCTCACGGCAAACGGCTGCGCAAAACAAAACAATCAAACCGATTCCGTAATCTCGACGTTCACACTTGTCGTGGTTGACGGAGACGGAAACGAAACCGCCGTCACGGTAACGACCGACAAAAAAACGGTCGGAGACGCCCTGCTCGAACAGGGTATCATCGAAAACAACAGCGGTCCATACGGGACTTACGTCAAAAAAGTCAACGGCATTCTGGCTGATTACGATGTCACCGGCACATACTGGGCATTCTACATCAACGGCGAATACGCCATGACCGGAGTTGATTCAACAAATATCACCGACGGAGCGACATACTCACTGAAAGTGGAAAAATAATGAAGCTTACCGTTCGTGAAACCGTCATAATGGCGCTGCTCGGTGCCGTTATGTTCTGTTCGAAACTTCTCACCGAAGCGCTCCCGAACATTCATCTGCTCGCAATGCTCACAATAGCATATACGGTCGTTTTTCGGGCAAAAGCGCTCTATCCGATATTCGTTTTCATCTTCCTTACCGGGCTGTTTTACGGCTTCGGGGTATGGTGGATACCCTATCTGTATCTCTGGCCGCTTTTATGGGGCGCGGCAATGCTTCTGCCCAAGAATATGCCCGTAAAAATCGCCGTTCCCGTCTATATGCTCACAGCCGGGCTGCACGGACTTTTATACGGAACTCTCTACGCCCCTTTTCAGGCGCTCGTTTACGGTCTTGATTTCAGGGCAATGCTTGCATGGATCGCGGCGGGATTTCCGTGGGACGTGACCCAGGCAATAGGCAATGTCGCCGTCGGCACCCTGACCCTTCCGGTGATATACGCAATAAAAAAAGGAATGAACGCGGCAAACATATAACAAAACAAAAAATCAGTTGTTTTTAACAGTGAACAGACGAAGCAGACGCTTCGGCTGTTTATGTTTCGACAGAGATTACCGATATTTACTTATAATCGAAAAATTCGACCTGATCGGCGCTGTTTATCGAGAAATCAAAATAAAGTTCATTAAATCTTTCAGAATCCTCTGTTTTATAAAAATCACATTTCCCAAGATAATATTCGGGCATTGATTCCCGATACTCTGTAAAATTAATTTCTGTAACTTTAAGATTATCCAATATGGTTCCTGTATCCGACAGCTTTTCGTCAACCCTTTCAAAGCGTATGGCAAGTATTCCTTCGGACAGGACCCTGAAAGACACTAATCCACGAGAGGTTGAGATATCCCAAAGAACGGAATTGTCTATATCGTAAACCTTTTTTGCAGGGTCTCCGACACGGATTTTTTTGTAATCGTTTTTACTCAGTTTGACTGACGTAACATATGATTCCAGAAGAAAATGACAATAGTCTGTGTTTTCCGTGTATTTTTGATATGTCGGATGCCAATATTCAATTCCTTCATTTTTATATGTTTTCCTTTTGAAAATCATATTCAACAAAGCCGGGGATCCGATCTCGTCATCATCCAATTTTGTGGTGAGACATATCGTTTCTTCATCTATTACTTTTATATAATTGATTTTTCCCGCCAACATGCTGTAACTGTTCAGTGAATGTAAATACAAGCTGCCGCTGTAATTGAATACCGGATAAAACCGGCTGTGTAAACTTGGTTGAAAAACCCTGAGCTCGAATTTCCCGGTTTCGCTGTTCTCTGTAATCTCTGCCGCATTAATCTTTTCGACAAGCGAACCGATTGCGGGATTTTCTTCCGCAAGATAATCATCTATAAATGACGCCGCGTTATTCTTTGTGAACGTATAGTCTATTTCTCTTTTCTCTGTTTGTCCTGCGCAGCCGCTTAAACATGCAAAAACAATAACAAACAGCAAAGCTGTCAGGCGTTTTAGTGCTTTAATCATAATCAGTCCTCCGTTTCGTTTAAGGTTATTATATAAGAATGGGTTTATAAAGAAAATACGTACCCACGCTTTATTTACCAAATATAACAGTAATATCCTCTTACGGTTGATGCTATATTAAACCGATACCAGTGTGCCGGATTTAATGAACTTCCGTCTGAATACGATATCTGCTTTGAAAACGCATGGGGAGTAACATAACTGTTCGGATTTACATTTGACATTTTGCCATTGATTTTCCTATTATAAGACAATAAAACAGATTAAAGAAAAAATCAATATTATCGCAAGTAACGTAATCAGGAATTGTCTCGTTTTTATTACAGAATAAAATTCTGTTTTTTTGCAGATTATTATCTTTACTATCTTAATGATTACAACTAAAACAGCAAATGCATCGGCAATATATAATAAAAATCCATTCGGAACAGTATAATGAAAGACCATAAATATTATAATTGCGAGAGCCAATACAATTTCTACTGTTGAAAGTATTTTTTCCTTTTTGTTATCTATGGATTTATCTAAACATGTGATAATATTAAATATCAATGTAATAAATGCCATAAAAAATGGAGTAATATAAATTAAATAAACGACTAATCTCAGCCAAAACGGTATATATAAAACAAAGGCCGTTCTATAGTCATAAAACAAAGACATGATTAATAAACACGGCAAATATGCAAACGATAAAGCATAATTAATTGTCTTTATGATATTTTTTATCTTCATATATAACCTTTAAATTGTCTTAATCAGATTTGGTCACAGTATACGCAACTTCGGATAAATCCGTTTCTTCTTCTAAAGACGGAAATAGGGGATGGGATCTTCTTCAAGCTCTGCTGTCTGAATGATTCGTTATTGTCAGGTTGTATGATTTCTTCGGCCACCGACAGGATGCCGCACCAGCTGAATAACGAAAAAACAAGACAAAGTGCCAAAGCGAGTGATAATGTTTTGCGTTTCATTTTTTGTAACCTCCGAATAATATTTTTGATTGATTCGGAAAAGATTATAAATCACCATAACTATTTTACCGTATTATAAAATATTTGTCAATAGCTATTTATAGGTAGTTCACAAAACAGCTTCGGTCCATAAAACAGTATTGTCTGAAAATTCATTATTCCGGCGTAATAATTCCTCGCTTGACATTTTATTTCAAAACGGATATAATCCGTTTTAGTTACAAAGAAAATAACGTTTTACGGCGAACCGAAAACAGATAATTCGAAATGAGGAGAAAGAAATGCAATTTGAGAAATCATATCATATAGGCTTCGACGCGGGCCACGGGGCGAGATACGCCCTGCTTCCGGGCGATCCGGGCAGAGTCGAAAAGATTGCCGCATACCTCGACAATCCCCGTTTTCTTGCGGTAAACCGCGAATACACAACATATATCGGCGAGCTCTGCGGCGAAAAAGTGCTTGTTATGTCAACCGGAATGGGAGGCCCATCTACCGCCATCGGCGTTGAGGAGCTTTACCGCACCGGCGTTGATACTTTTATCCGTGTGGGCACCTGCGGCGGTATGCAGCTCGACGTTGAGGGCGGAGATATCGTTATCGCAACGGGCTCCATCCGTATGGAGGGAACCACGAGAGAATATGTTCCGATTGAGTTTCCTGCGGTCCCCGATCTCGACGTCACAAACGCGCTTGTCCGTGCGGCAAGAAACTCGGGCAAAAAATACCATGCCGGAGTGGTTCAGTCAAAAGATTCGTTTTACGGTCAGCACGACCCTGCCCGTATGCCGATAGGCTATGAGCTGCAGAACAAATGGAACGCGTGGATAAAAGCCGGATGTCTCGCCTCCGAAATGGAGGGCGCCGCGCTCTTTATCGTATCATCCTGCCTCAGAGCCCGTGCAGGCGCCGTTTTCCTCGCGGTATGGAATCAGGAGCGGGTAAACGCCGGACTCGAAAACAACAGCGTTTTCGACACGTCCGACGCCATCGCAACCGCAGTTGACGCACTTAAAATACTGATCGAAGAAGACAAAAAACAGATTCAAAACAAGTGATGCGGCATTGCTTCGCAAACGATGTTTTTGCTTACGCAAAAGTGATGCCGCATTGCTTCGCAAACGATGTTTTTGCTTACGCAAAAGTGATGCCGCCTTCGGCTTGTGATGTTGTTCGCTCTGCTCACAGTGATGTTTTGTGCTTTGCACAAAGTTGACGAAAGCGGAAAGCCGCGAAACGCGACTTTTCCGCTAAACAATTCTATGGTGCAGAGTATTATCCGAAATTCT
>JAZQQT010000136.1:0-7906 GCA_045629205.1 Eubacteriales bacterium | reverse complement strand
GAAGAGACAAACAGAAATTACGAGAACGAGAAGCAAGGCAAAAATTCTTTTCATAACACAACTCCGTTTGATTTATGATTATAATATACTATATATCGTGGAAAAAAGCAATAAGAAATGAGCCGCAGATTAATCTGCGGCTCACGTCTGTTATTCATTATTTCTGCGGTCCGATAAGCGAGTAGTCCCACTTTTCGAATCCGATTATATCACGGTAAACTCTCGAATCTTCTTTGAGGAAGAAATTTCCGTTTGCGGGATCGGCGAAGACGTCTTCCGGATACTCGGTGTATTCGATATAATCTTCAATGTAACTGAACGGATAAGCTGCATCATTTATCATGTCAATGCCTTTATTTGGAACAGTATACTCGTTGATATAGAGTATATTATTATAAAAATTTTCATATGCCGGAGGCGACGGCGAGTCGATGACGTCCTTGGCCAAACCTTTAAGCGAGCGCTTTTCTTCTGTTGTTCTCATTTCGAGCATGCTCAGATATTCCGGTTGCATGTATCTCCAGAGATCAGTGAGGTAATTTTCCTTAAACCCAAGCTGCCACATGCCTCCGTCTGGATAACTGTTCCATGTGGGATACCATTCAAAACCAACTCCGCTGAGAAAGAAATTACCTGTATTTACCATTATATTGTTATAAATATCCAGGAATCTGCCTCCGTTGAGAGAAAAGGCTCTGCCACCTATATTAACAAGAATATTTCCGTAACAAACCTGCTTTGATAGCATGTCATCGAGATAAATTCCGTCAGATATGGTGGAAATATCATGAACGTAATTATATCGTATAACCGTATTGCCCCAGTCCCATCTTCTTCCGGAATAGATCGCGCCTGCGTCCATCGTTTCGGTGCAGACGTTATGAATCTCGTTGTATTCCACAACGGTGTTCCCGCTGCCGAACGTGATGGCTTCGTGAGGAGAGTTGAAAAGTTCGTTATGCGAAATCAAAAAGCCCATGCCTACTGTTTTGATGCCTGCATTGTAAACCGTATATACCTGTGACCAGTCGTGTATTTTGTTGTTTGTTATAACGGATTTTGATAATACCTGAGTGGCTATATCTCCGCCGTTGACCGAAATCGCACCGCCGCCGAGATCGCAGAATTCGTTATCGGTTACGAGTATGTTCGTTCCCCATAAATTAACGGGATAAGAAGCCGTGCATCTGAAAATGCAGTTGCTTACGGTAACATAGTCGGAGTCTTTGCCGTTTACCGAGGCTATAGCATTGTAACGGAGATTCTCAAACGTGAATCCTTCAAAGGTGACATAGTCGGCATGTGTAAGGCTTATGACTGATTCTTTGAATTGGCTGAAGTTTATTTTTGATGTTTCAAAGCCTTTTTCCGGCCAGTAATAAAGCTTGTTTGCGGTAACGTCCCAGTAATATTCGCCGGGCATGTCGAGTTCTGCGGGAATGTTGAACAGCATGAAGTGACATGAGTTTTCAAGGCCGTAATCGTGGTTCATGGGGTAAAGCAGGACCGAATTTTCGGCATTTACCTGCATGTCCCAGACAAAAGTCGATGACCAGTCATATACGGGATAACCGTAGAATCTTATATTCTTGCAGCCTTTCCATGTATCGGCCTGTTCCTGCGGAACGGGAATAAGACCGTAGACGCTGCCGTTTTCATCAGTAAAGGCGTTTGCCGCAATTTTTCCGGGAGTATAATAATCTTCGTTAGGCCATCTTGCAACGGTCTGAAGTTTGTTGTTTACGTAAAGGCTCTGGCGGTAGTCGTAGGCATCCCAGGAGACGTAATACGCTTTCGAATCGTCGGCATCCCATATTCCGGCGGCGGCAAGGTCGATTTCGAGAACGTTCTCTTTCGCTTCCTCGGTTTGCAGCAGCGCTTTGAATTCGTCATTCGCCGGCTTGAAATCTGCGGGATTGAGAGATAATCCGCCGTCGAATATTACTTCGGCACCGTCCGCCGCCGCGTAAACGATGGGTTTGCCTTCTTCGCCGGCGTCTTCTTCGGTGAGGTCGGTCTGCTGCGTGACTTTATATGTCCCGGCAGCGAATTCTACTTTAATGCCGCCTTCGGGAAGTCCGTTTGCTTTTTTGTATTCGCGCACTTTTGCGGCCGCGCCGCCGATGGTGGCGAGAGGTGATTCTTTCGTTCCTTCGTTTGCATCGTTTCCGTCAACGGCAACGTAGAATATCCGACCGTATTTTACTTCGGGTTGCGGGTCGGGTTCTTTTTCGGTATTGCACGCCGAAAAAAGACAAACCGTCATTACGAGAACGAGGAATAGTGCGACTGATTTTTTCATACTGCAGCTCCTTATTGTTTCTGTTTGTAATATATCATATTCAAAGTAAAAATGCAAGAACCCGCCATATCAAAAAAAACTTTCCGAACTTTATGTAAAGAGTGTATATCTTAACATTTTTCGTTTATTATATGTATGAAGAGTGTTCAAAGCGTTTCCGACTTCAATATTATTAAAAGCGAAAAGATGAAAAAGAAAATAATGAATTTTATGCTTTTAATGGCATTAGTATTGTCTTTTGCGGGTTGTTCATCAGACACTGCATGCAGATTTACTTGACCCGATTGCTTCAGTATTGGAGACAGAGGTCTATCATCTGTTAGGAGACTCAGATTTAGAATCAACTGATAACAATGTTACAATGGATAATGATATTGCCGGTAATTCGGCATTACCTTTTTAAGAATTTATACTAATGTCACTCCGGGTTTTCGGGGATGAAGTATATCGGAATGAAATCCGAACGGTGCCTGATTATTTTCTTACATTATAAAAATTCTGTTGAAATTTTAGAAAAGTCATTGCTTTGACGTAACTTTTCATAAAAAAAGAGAAAATATAAGACCAACGACGAAAAAAACGTACTTAATGGGTGAAAGCGCTTTTAGATTATACAAGGGAGGTGAACAACATGGATGACCTGAAAATCATAGAACTCTACTTTGATAGAAGCGAACAGGCAATCAAAGAAACGGACGCGAAGTATGGAAAGCTCTGTCACAGTATCGCCTATAACATTCTTAACAATCATGAGGATTCGGAAGAATGTGTCAACGATACATATATTGGTGTTTGGAACGCCATCCCACCAACGAGACCGAGCAACTTTATGGCTTTCGTTTGTAGGATTACAAGAAATCTGTCTTTGAAACGTTTGGAGTTTATGAAGCGTGAAAAACGTTCGGCAGATGTTATACTGTCACTTGACGAGCTGGCATCAGTTATGCCGGATGATCGGTATGCTCCCGATGTTAGCGATGAGAATGTAGATAAACTGCTTAATAAGTTCCTCCGCGCTCAAAAAGACGATGTCAGAAACGTCTTCATCCGTAAATACTATTTTTTCGATTCTATCGGAGAAATTGCAGAACGCTTTGGGTTTACCGAAAGCAAGGTCAAAAACATTTTGTTCTATACCCGAAACAAATTAAGGGACTATCTCATTAAGGAGGGCGTTGAAATATGACAATACCGAGATTTTCTAATGCCATCGGTAACATCGATGATGATCTGATCAAAGCTGCCGCAGAGTGCAAAAGAAAGAAAAGAAATACATGGATAAAGTGGGGAGCAATGGCGGCATGCTTAAGCCTTTGCGCTGTATTGTCAATTATTGGATTACATAAAAGCAGTGTATCATCATACAAAACATATGTTATCGATACGGGAAATACTGAAACAAATATCATTCCCGCAGAACCGAATAAAACTACATTATATTATTCTTCTTTTGATGATTTTTATAAAGAATTAAGCAATGATAACTATTCTAATAACTTTAACGAATGCGGAAAACATTTTAATTCTTTATTACGCATGAGCTGCAAAAATAACGACTATTTATATGAGCCGGCATATAATGGAGAAAGAGTGGAATTAAAATCGCTCAATGGAAATAGTATCGTTTTATTTTCTCAAGAGAAATTTAACCTTCCGTGGATATGGTATTGTTGTGAAATAGACGGAAAAAAGTTAGTAATAGAAATCTGTTATCTTGATGATGTTGATGAAATCGAAATCTCTGATGATGCTTCATATTCGGATATTTCACAATGTCTGTCATCTTCGTATGCTACGGCAAAAACTTTTAACGAAAAAGATCGAAAGGTTTATAAATCCATTATTGAAAAAAATATTATTCTGTTCGATAACACGGAAGTCAGTGCCTCTGTTTTCGATTATAATGAAGATAATTATTGGCACAGAAAGAATTATCGCTTCAGATATAAAAATATTCTTGTTTCAGCTTGGAATTGGGACGAAGAAAGTTATGACTATATAAATGATGATTTTATGAGTGCATTGTCATTTATATAATAAATAAAAACGGTAATATCTGAAATCGCAAATCAAATTTGCGACATTGTTGTAATTCGTAAAACTGATATCCGCAAAAGTCAAAAGCCGCAGAGTTATTATCTCTGCGGCTGTTTTAATGCCTGTTTTTTATACCGTATTCATGATTCTCAGCGGTAAAGACCGCAGGTCTGCCGCTTTCATCAATTATTCATTATTCATCGGCGAAGCGGCTTCATTCTTCATTATTTCTGTATTCCGATGAGCGAATAATCCCACTTTTCGAATCCGATTATATCACGGTAAACTCTCGAATCTTCCTTGAGGAAGAAATTGCCGTTTGCGGGATCGGCGAAGACGTCTTCGGGACGTTCGGTGTATTCCGTGTTTTTGTCGACGTATCCGAAGTTCGATACCACACTGTCGATGGAATTAACCGACTTTTCGCTCGGATTCGAAAAGTTAAAGTTATATACCACGTTGTTGTAAACCTTTGAGTAGGATGACGGACCGGGGGAGTCGAGCATATCGGAAACTATACCTCTTGCACGGTCCACTTCGGTCGTTCTCATTTCGAGCATGCTCAGGTATTCGGGCTGCATGTATTTCCAGATATCCGTCAGATAATTTGCCTTGACGTTGCTTTTCCACATGTATTCGTCCGGATAACTGTTCCATGTGGGATACCATCCATAGCCTCTTCCGTCAAACCATACGCTTCCGGTATTTACCATTACGTTATTATAAGCGGATATAAGACGTCCTCCGCCTATCATAAGAGCGTTGCCGCCGATATTGACGAGAACATTGCCGTAGCACGACTGTTTTGCGAGCGTGTCGTCAAAATATATTCCGTTCGCCGAGGTCGGCATGTCGTGGATGTAATTGTATCTTACGACCGAGTTGCCCCAGTCCCATCTTCTTCCGGTATATACGGCTCCCGCGTCCATCGTTTCGGTGCAGACGTTATATATATCGTTGTATTCCACGACGGTGTTGCCGCTTCCGTATGTGATGGCTTCGTGAGGCGAGTTGTAAAGTTTGTTATGTGAGATGACATATCCCATTCCGTCGGTCGAAATGCCGGCGTTGTAAACGGTATATACCTGCGACCAGTCGTGGATAAGGTTGTTTGTAATTATGTTCTTTGATAAGGTCTGCTTTGCGATATTTCCGCCTTTGAGCGATACCGCGCCGCCGCCGAGATTGTAAAATTCGTTATCGGAAATAAGTATGTCGGATCCCGAAAGATTTATCGGGAAGGAGGCGATACATCTGAAAACACAGTTGCTTATCGTAAGAAAATCGGATTGCGATTTTTCGGATGAAACGGCATTGTAACGGAGGTTTTCGAAAGTAAATCCGTCGAATGTCACGTGATCTGTTTCTGTCAGTGTGATCGCCGAGCCCACAAACTGGCTGAAGCTGATTTTTGCGTTTTCAAATCCGTCTTTCGGCCAATAATACAGTTTATTTGCGGCAACGTCCCAATAATATTCGCCCGGCATATCAAGCTCTTCGGGAATGTTGAAAAGCATGAAATAGCAGGTGGATTCAAGTCCGTAGTCGTGATTCATCGGGTAATAAAGAACCGAATTATCCGGATCGACCTTGATATCCCATACGAATGTCGTTGACCAGTCTTTTGTGGGGTAACCGTAAAATCTGATATGACCGTTGTTTTTCCAGAGGTCGGCTTTTTCCTGCGAAACGGGGATGAGACCGTAAGAGACACCGTCTTCTCCGACGAAGGCATCTTTTGTTACCTTTCCGGGTTTGTAATATCCTTCGTTGGGCCATCTTGCGACGGTCTGCAGTTCATTGTTGACATAAAGTGTCTGGCGGTAATAATAGGCAGTCCAGCCGATATAATATTCTCTTGTGTCGTCTGCGTCCCATATTCCCGCTGCCGCGAGGTCGATTTCGAGGACGTTTGCTTTCGCTTCATCGGAAACGAGTTTTGCCTTGAACTCATCGTTTGCGGGCTTGAAATCTGCCGCGGAAAGAGTGGTTCCGCCGTCGAAAATCACTTCGGCTCCGTCTGCCGCCGCGTAAACGATTTCTTTGCCTTCTTCGCCGCCGTCTTCCGCCGTGAAATCGGTCTGAGTGGTGACTTTATATATTCCCGCCCCGAATTCGACCTTTATTCCGCCTTCGGGTAGTCCGTTCGCCGCTTTGTATTCGCGCACTTTGGCGACGGCGCCGCCGAGAGTGGCGAGAGGCGATTCTTTCGTGCCTTCGTTTTCGTCGCTTCCGTCGACCGCAACGTAAAATATCTTGCCGTATTCTTTTACGACGGGCTGTTCTTCGGGGTCTTTTTCCGGATTTTCCGGATTCTGACACGCGGAGAAAAGACATACGGTCATTACAAGAACGAGAAGGAGGGCGATTATCTTTTTCATGGTAGGCTCCTGAATAATAATATTTACTCTATCATAGCATATATAAAAAACAAAGTCAATAACAGGAGGAAAAATGCAGTATTATGTATCAACATCTTCGGGACGCAAACGTCTCGCGGCAGGAATAGAAAAAATCGGCTTTGTCCGGTCGGGAATATGGTTCTCCGACCGTTTTCTCAACTCCGAAAGAGGCTTTTCCGTCAAGGTCGGTGAAAATATAACGATCCGTATCGAGGGATTTGCCGTAGGCGACGAGGCGATCGGCTTTCTGCTTTCAAAGTCCGCGTCTTCCGACCCCACAGCCGTTATTTATTACGGCGAGAGTTCTTTGTCCCTCACGGAGATGACCGTTTCGGTCAATACAGACGTTCTCACCGAAGAACCGAGGGGACAAAAATATATGATAACTTTAAAGGAGACTGTATGAAAGAGATTTTTACACGCGACGATACCGAAATCACTTACGAAGATCCCGACATCAAAAGAGAATCCGTCCGGAGAACCGTTATAGAGATACTCAAGGAATTCGGACTGCTCGCGGATGACCGATCCGACTGAAAGGAGATGATAATATGGAAATTTATTATTGCGGCGCCGATATAACACCGTATATTTCGGCAAACGGTTTTGAGCTTTCGATACGCCCCTGCTTTCGCTCTTCGTTAAGGTTCGCCCTGCTCCGTCCCGATGTCTCGGCGGCGGATTTTCCGTCGCTCGCGGCAGGCGGAGAGGTGCGCGCCGTCGTGAACGGTTCCGCTGTGTTCGGCGGAATAGTCACATCGCTCGGATACGGATATTTCGGCGGCGCCATGCGTGTAAACGCCGTTTGCGAGGGCTACGAGCAGATTTGCCGCAGACGTGTCGTTACTGGGTTCTCGTCGTCGGGAACGACGGCGGGAGCGGTTTGTCGCGACTTGTTTGACTACGCCCTTGCCGCCGAGGGTATCTCGACGGCTGCCGACAGCTTCGACAGCGGCGTGTCTGTTTCGGGGTATTCCTCCCGGCCTGCCCGTCTCGGTGACCTTTTTGACGATATTGGCGCGACTTCCGGTATGAAATGGTGGATAACTCCGTCAAAAGTTTTTTATATGCGTTCCTCGATCGACGTAGGCGAATGCGGACTGTATATCAACGCGAATACCGTAGCCGACAAGGTGAGAAACTTGACACTCACAAACACGCTTTC
>JAZQQT010000135.1:0-13391 GCA_045629205.1 Eubacteriales bacterium | reverse complement strand
TCATCATCGTCATCATCATCGTGATCATGTTCTCCGTGAGCGTGAACGTGTCCGCATTCTTCACAGTATTCGACATCTTCGTTTTTAAGTTTTTCCAGCTCTGACTGAAGAGTATCCTTCTTTTCCATCGCCGTAAGAATCTGTTTTCCGGTAAGCTTGTCCCAGTCAGTGGTTATAACGGTTGCAATCTGATTCAATTCTTTAACTGTTTCGATTGCCGAATCAAGTTTCTCCTGAGAAAGACCGCCTGTATGACTTAAAATTACGCATGATGCGTTTTCAATTTGGTTATTAAAAAACTCACCGAAATTTTTATGATACATTTTGCATTTTCCGGCATCAACAACAGTTGCAAAAGTGTTGAGAACAAGTCTTTCGTCGTCAACATTCTGAACGGCTTTAATTATATCGCTCAGCTTTCCCACTCCGGACGGTTCGATAAGAATTCTTTCCGGAGAAAAATCATTAATGACTTTTTTTAATGCATTTCCGAAGTCTCCGACGAGGCTGCAGCATATACAACCGGAATTTATTTCATTTATTTCGATTCCGGCTTCTTTCATAAATCCGCCGTCAATTCCTATATCACCGAATTCGTTTTCTATAAGAACGAGTTTTTCTCCGATGTATGCTTCTTTAATAAGCTTTTTTATGAGCGTTGTTTTTCCTGCGCCCAAAAATCCGGAAAAAATATCAACTTTAATCATCTCTTTACCTCTGCATTTGCATTTTTACAAAAGTTTTTCTAATATTATATCTTTCTAATTGTTAAAAATCAATACTTAAATAAAATCTTTTCTGCGCTTGACACGGTTCGCTAAAGGTTGTATAATTTCAAAGAGATTAGGACGGTGTTATTTATGGAAACAGTGAAGATATATGAAACAGACGGGGGCATTTTCGATTTTTCCGCGAATGTCATTTCGTGTGCTCTCAATGAAACCGGAACATATGATGTCGTCCTCGATAAAACAGCTTTTTTCCCCGGTGGAGGAGGGCAGGAACCGGATGAGGGCACTGTCGGAGGAAATAATGTTATTTTCGTAAAGGATTGCAATGGAAAAATAGTTCATGTTATTTCGTCCGAATTAGCTGTCGGAACGGAAGTTTTTTGTTCGGTAAACCGTGATCTTCGTTTTTCAAGAATGCAGGCACATACGGGGGAACATATACTTTCCGGTGTCGTTCACTCTCTTTTCGGATATGATAATGTCGGATTTCATATGGGAAAGGATTTCGTTACCGTCGACTACAACGGAACGTTTTCCGATGCGGAATACTCTCTGCTCGAAAAAAAAGTTAACGAGGCGGTTTACGCCGATTTGCCGGTCACAATTTCTTTTCCGAATGCGGATGAATTGTTGTTACTTAAATATCGGTCAAAAAAAGAGTTGACCGGACGTGTCCGTATAGTCACAATTAAAGATTGTGATGTTTGCGCCTGCTGTGCTCCGCATCTTAACACTACCGGGCAGGTGGGGATTGTCAAACTTCTCGACAGAATAAACTGGAAAGGCGGAACACGTCTGCATTTGCTTTGCGGTTTTGCCGCTCTTCGTGATTACGAAATCAAGTTTAGGAATTGCAAGGCTGTGGCCGAATATCTTAAAGTCACGGTAAATGAATCGGCAAATGCTTTTACGGCATTCGTCGAATCCACAGAAGAACTGAAACGTCAACTTACACAGGTCAGAAAAAAACTTGCTTCCAGTATAGCTGGATATGTTGAGATTCCGGCATCAAATATATGTGTGTTTCAGGATGATTTTTCTTCCGATGATTTAAGAACGCTTGTTAACGGACTTACGGAAAGAACAAACGGACTTTGCGGAGCGTTTTCGTCTTATCCGGGAGGTTATATTTTTGTTATCGGTAGTAAGACTCTTAAATTGAAAGGAAGATTGTCTGAAATCAATAATGCTATTTCGGGAAAAAGCGGAGGCAGTGATGTTATGATAACCGGACGGTGTTCCGCAGATAAAAATACTATTGTTTCATTTTTTGAATCATTCAAGTAGGGGATTACATGATTGAAGAATATAAAAAATCCGTTAAAGAAGCGGTAAAAGAACTTATTGATGTGTCCGGAATAAAAAAAGGCGATATTCTTGTGGTCGGATGTTCTTCATCTGAAATACTCGGACATAATTTGGGAACTTATTCAAGTCCCGAAACATCAGCAGCTGTATTTGATGCTATATATGAAGTTACAAAGCCGCTCGGAATTTATATTGCCGCTCAGTGTTGTGAACATCTTAACAGAGCACTTATAGTGGAACGCGAGATTGCATCAAAGGACAATATGGTAAATGTTGTTCCGCAGCCTAAGGCGGGTGGTTCTTTTGCAACTGCTGCATATAACCGATTTAATTATCCTGTTGCTGTTGATTCCGTAAAAGCCGATGCGGGACTGGATATAGGAGGGACACTGATCGGAATGCATCTTCGCCGTGTCGCTGTTCCCGTTCGTTTGACAATCACAAAAATAGGCGAAGCAAATGTCACGGCGGCAAGAACACGTTTGCCGTTTACTGGCGGCAGTCGTGCAGTTTATAATGATAATTTATTATGAGGAGATAAATATGAATATCCAAAAGAATTATTTTGAACAGCTTTCTGTAAAAGACATCAGTCTTAAAGGCTGGGCTTATAAGCAGCTCCGTATTCAGGCAGACGGCCTTTCGGGTGCTTTGCCTGAATTCTGGCCGGATATAAAAGACAGCGCATATATCGGCGGAGACAGGGAAGGTTGGGAACGTGTTCCTTACTGGCTTGACGGATATATTCCCATGGCTTTCCTTCTCAATGATTCCAAACTTATTCAGACTGCCACTTTTTATATAGAAGAAATTATCAAAAGACAGCGCCCGGACGGTTGGCTTGTTCCCGAAAGTCATGATCATTACGACATGTGGGGATATATTCTCCTTTGTAAGGTATTTACCGTTTGGTATGATATGACAGGGGATTTTCGGGTAGAGGATATTCTTTATCGTGCATTTAAGGCATTTGATCGTCATCTCGACGGAACTCCGCTTGTTGATTGGGGTAAGATGAGATGGTTCGAATTTCTTATTCCTGCCTTATGGCTTTACGAAAGACGTCCCGAAGAATGGATCGCAAAGCTTATTTGCAAAGTAAGATGTTGCGGCTTCAACTGGCTTGAGTTCGTTAATTCTTCCGATTGGCCCTATAAGATCGAAGGTCCGGAACCATGGAGATGGGAATACTATAACCATGTCGTAAATACTGCAATGTCAATAAAAATCGGCGGTTTACTTTACAGTATAACCGGAGATAAAAAATATATTGACGAAACAGAGAAAATGCAGGCTGTTCTCGATAAATATCATGGTCAGGCGACAGGTATGATGTCGGGTGATGAAACTCTTCGCGGAACAAATCCCGTAAGAGGAACAGAACTCTGCGCTGTAGTCGAATATATGTATTCACTTGAAACGATGTATAATATAACCGGAGATATCAAATGGGCAGACAGGCTTGAAAGAGTCGCTTTCAATGCTCTTCCTGCATCCATATCACCCGATATGATGTCTCATCAATATGATCAGCAGGTTAATCAGATTAAATGCGGAGAATTTTCGGATCATCCGTGGGGAACCAATGACGGCAAATCCAATATGTTCGGTGTTGAACCGAATTACGGATGTTGCACTGCGAATTTCAGCCAGGGTTGGCCCAAGTTCTTTATGAACTCGGTTTTAAGATATAAAGGAAAGTCAGAATCTGATGAGGGGCTTGCGATTTCTTCTTATATTCCGTGTGATATAACTACTGATGTCCGTGGTCTTCAGGTTCGTGTCTCTGTAGACGGAATGTATCCTTTCCGTGATACAGTCAAAATTACCGTTGCTCCGTCTTCGCCATTTAGTTTTCCTCTTTATTTACGTATTCCTGGTTGGGTTGATTCTGCTGAGATAACTGCGGATGGACGTAAATATTTTGCTCCGAGGGGTAAATTCTATAAACTTGAAGGAACATGGGAAGGCACAACCGTTATAACCGTTTCGTTAAAATCATCTTTCAAACTTGAAAGCAGACCGAGTGGATGGTATGTTCTTAACAGAGGCCCTCTCCTTTATTCAATGCCTGTTGATGAAAGATGGATACCTGCGGAAAAATCAATGTATTCGGCTCCCTATCTTGATTATTCGGTTATTCCGGTATCCGATTGGAAGTATGCTTTCTGCGGATGGAGCAGCTCTTCTTTCCCTGTAGAAATAAAAGAAAACGATATGGATGTCGATTATATTTTCTCTCCCGAAACACCTCCTGTTGAAATCCGGGTCAATGCGCGTAAACTTGAATGGTCTGAAATTAAGAATTCTGCCGGAATTCCTGATTTGACAAAACTCGGAGAAGAAGAAAAAATCAAGATGATTCCTTACGGATGCACCAACCTCAGAATGACTGAGATGCCCCTTGTAAAACCGATCGTTGTAAAAACGGAGGATTGATATGGATTTTTCGGAACTTGTAAAAAACAGATTTTCTGTCAGAAAGTTTGACGGTACCCCTTTATCTTCAGATGAGATCGGCGTTATACTTGAGGCGGGCAGGGCTGCGCCGACCGCAAAGAATCAGCAACCGCAGCGTATTTTTGTATTAAAGACAAAAGATGCTCTTGCAAATCTTAAAAAGTGCACTGAGTGTGATTATGATACAAAGACTGCGTTCCTTATTTGTTATGATACCGACATATCATGGAAACGTCCTTTCGACGGCGCCGACAGCGGTCAGACTGATGCTTCCATCATCGCCACGCATATGATGCTTTCAGCTTCTTCTATCGGTGTAGGCACAACATGGGTAATGTGGTTTGATCCGGAAAAAGTCAGATATAATTTTGATTTGCCGGAAAATCTTGTCCCTGCGGTTATTCTTGTTACGGGACATGCTGCAACGGATGCAAAACCCTCCGAGAATCATCAGAAGCGCAAACCGCTCGATGAAACAGTGGAAATACTGTAGTTTTTCGTGTTTTATCCGATTTTTTATGAATTATTTGTAAAACTGCAGTTTATCTCTTGACTGAGTAAATCTGTGGTGATATAATCTCAACATCTATGATAGAGGTGCGCTTAGTAAGAGTAGCCGTGATTTAAAGGTCTTCGCATGGCTTATATCACTGCAAAAGGGATAAGCGCCGAGGCTGACTGAGGCGAAAAGTCTTGCCGGTATTACGGATAATATCCGTCGTACTGTCGCATAAAAAATGCGGAGAGCTATCCCGAGAATGAATCCGATAATTCGGTTATTCGCCGGTAGCTTATGCTATCGGCTTTTTTTCGGGCTCCACCGAAAGGATTGAAAGAAATGAGTAAAAAAACAGTTTTTACGGGCATTGCAACTGCCCTGATTACCCCATTAACCGCAAAAGGCGTTGATTATCAGGCATTCGGAAGACTTATCGATGATCAGATAAATTCCGATGTCGGAGGTCTTGTAGTATGCGGAACAACAGGCGAAGGTTCAACCCTTACCGATGATGAACATAAAGAGTGTATCCGTTTCTGTGTTGAACGTGTAGCCGGTAAAAAACCTGTTATTGCCGGTACCGGTTCCAACGATACGGCTTATGCATTGGATTTAACAAAATATGCTTGTGAAGTCGGTGTAGACGGTGTTCTTATTGTTACTCCTTATTATAATAAAGCAACACAGAAAGGTCTTGTCAGAATGTTTTCTGATATTGCCGATTACAGCACAAAACCTGTTATCCTTTATAATGTCCCTTCCAGAACCGGAGTTAATATTGAACCTGCAACATATGCCGAGCTCGCCGATCATCCAAATATCAGCGGGTTTAAAGAGGCAAACGGTAATATCGGAAAAATAGTTGAAACCGTTGCGCTTGTCGGTGATAAACTCGATTTGTATTCGGGAAACGACGACCAGATAGTTCCGCTTATGGCATTAGGCGCAAAGGGATGTATTTCCGTTCTGTCAAATGTGGTTCCCAATAAGGCTGCTCGTATTTGCAGCAGCTTTTCGGAGGGTAATATCAAAGAAAGTCTTGCTCTTCAAACGGAGCTTCTGCCTCTTATCAACGCATTGTTTTCGGAGGTTAATCCCATTCCCGTAAAAGCGGCAATGGCAGCTCTCGGTTATTGTGAAGATTATCTGCGCCTCCCATTAACATGTATGGAACAGGCTCATAAAGAAAAATTACTTAATGAAATGAGAAAACAGGGCTTAAACGTATGAAAGTAATTGTATTCGGTGCAAACGGCAGAATGGGAAAAGTTGTTACCAGAATGGTCGGTGACGGAATGCGAGGCAGTGAAATCGCTGCGCTTGTTGACGCAAACGGAGACGGTAATACTATTCTCAGGGATGTTAATGAATTTACGGGATCTGCCGATGTTATTATTGATTTTTCCCATTTTTCCGCAACAAAAAACGTAACGGATTATGCCGTTAAAAAATCAATTCCGCTTGTAATTGCTTCAACAGGACAGGGACCTGAAGAAATCGCTTACATTCAAAAAGCATCCGAGTCTGTGCCGGTTTTTATCTCTGCAAATATGTCTCTCGGGGTTGCCCTTCTTGCCGAAATGGCACGTAAAGTCGCTTCCGCTTTACCCGATGCTGATATAGAAATCGTCGAAACACATCACAATCGTAAGGCCGACGCTCCTTCCGGAACTGCTCTTCTTCTTGCTGATGCAATTAAACAAGCTCGTCCTGATTCTGTAATAACATGTAACAGATCGGGCAAAAGAGAAAAAAACGAAATCGGAATTGCCTCTGTCCGTATGGGCAATATAGTAGGTATTCATGACGTTATGATATCCACTGATAATCAGACTATTACTCTCCGTCATCAGGCGTTCAGTCGTGACTTGTTTGCCGAGGGAGCAATAGCAGCAGCCGAATTTATTCTTAATAAAGAAGCCGGTTTATATAATATGTATGATTTGTGCGGCGAGGTTAAATGAGTATTAAATTTACGAAAATGCAGGGAATCGGGAACGATTATATTTATATCAATTGTTTTGACGGTATTCCCGATAATATTCCGGAACTCAGCAGAGCAATGTCTCCTCGTCATTTTTCTGTCGGATCCGACGGAATCATTCTCATCTGTAAATCCGATATTGCTGATGCCAAAATGCGTATTTTCAATGCCGATGGAAGCGAAGCGCGTATGTGCGGCAACGGGATTCGCTGCGTTGGAAAATATCTGTTCGATTACGGTTTGGTCAATAAAACAGAAATAACAGTTGATACACTGTCGGGAATAAAATATCTCACTTTATTCCCCGAAAACGGGAAAGTCAGATTTGTTTCGGTTAAAATGGGCAAAGCCGATTTTTCTCCATCTGTTATACCTCTTTCTTCTGGCTCCGAGTATATAGACGCTCCCGTAACCGTTAACGGAAAAGAATGGAAAATTACAGCTTTGGCAACAGGTAACCCTCATGCTGTTACTTTTGTTGATGATGTAGATTCTCTCGATCTCGAAAAAATCGGTCCGATGTTCGAAAATCATTCATTGTTTCCCGATAGAGTTAATACCGAATTTGTTAAGATAATAGGCGAAAACGTTCTGCAGATGCGTGTCTGGGAACGCGGAAGCGGTGAAACTTTCGCTTGTGGCACCGGAGCTTGCGCAGTTGCTTCCGCAGCGGTAAAACTGGGCATTTGCAAGCCCGACACAGAGATTAATATCAAGCTTAAAGGCGGTGACCTTTTTATAACGGTTTCCCCTGATTTCGATATAATAATGAAAGGACCCGCAGTCACTGTTTACGACGGAGAATGGGTTAATAACTGATGAAAATAAATGAAAATTATTTAAAGTTAAGAGCAAGTTATCTTTTTTCGGAAGTCGCAAAAAGAGTAAAAAACTATTCCGCAGAGCATCCTGATGCAAAAATTATCCGTCTCGGAATAGGCGATGTCACGCTTCCGCTTTCTCCCTGTGTTATTTCTGCACTTCATGCTGCAGTTGACGAAATGGGTTCGAAAGATACATTCCGCGGGTACTGTCCCGAACACGGGTATGATTTTGTTCGTGAAGCAGTCAAAAAACACTATGCTCGTTTCGGCGTTGATTTATCAATAGACAATATTTTTATTTCTGACGGAGCAAAGAGTGATGTCGGTAATATTACGGATATTCTCGGTGATAATGAGATTCTTATACCCGATCCCGTTTATCCGGTTTACCGCGACTCAAATATAATGTGCGGAAGAAATATATCTTACATAAATGCCTCCGCTGATAATATGTTCCTTCCAGGACCGGAAGGACAGCCGATGCGCAGTCGAGTTATTTATATCTGTTCTCCGAATAATCCGACCGGTGCCGTTTACGATTGTGAGGGTCTTAAGGCTTGGGTTGAATATGCAAACAAGACAGATTCTCTTATAATTTTTGATTCGGCATATGAAGCGTTTATTAAAGATGGGGAAAAATATCCTCATTCGATTTTCGAAATCGAAGGTGCCGATTCCTGCGCAATAGAAATCTGCAGTCTTTCAAAAACAGCCGGCTTTACAGGCACACGTTGCGCGTGGACCGTTATCCCGGACAAACTCAGTGTTGATGGTGTAAAACTTTCGGATTTGTGGGAAAGACGTCAGTCTACAAAGTTTAACGGCGTTCCGTATATTGTTCAAAAGGCTGCCGAAGCCGCATTGTCGGATGTCGGCAGGGAAGAGTCGTCAAAAGAAATCGAATATTATATGGAAAATGCCCGTATGATTGCCGATTTGCTCACAAAGAAAGGAATATATTTTACCGGAGGAATCAACTCTCCGTATATTTGGCTTAAATGTCCGAACGGAATGGATTCATGGGCGTTCTTCGATTATCTTCTTGATAAAGCAAATGTTGTCGGAACTCCGGGAAGTGGATTCGGAACGATGGGCGAGGGATATTTCAGATTAACCGCTTTCGGAAGTCATGAAGCAACAGCCGAAGCAGTAGCAAGAATGAATAAAATTTTATAAAATAACGATGCTGTCGCTCTTTTGCGACAGCATCAGGTTTTTTAGCTTTTAAATGCATCTGAGATATATTGTTCCTTTTCCGTTTTTGCTTTTAACATGAGCCCATGCGCCGTTTATTATAGTCATTCTCGGACTGACATGCCCGATATCTGCGTCGAATATAATCGGAACTTTTCCGAGAGCTTTAGTTATTGTTTCTTCATATGTTAAACCGACGAAACTTGATTGCATACAGATTCGCCCGAAAATAAATCCTTTCGCGCCTTCAAACCAGCCTGCCTGTTTCATGTGCCATAGTGCAAGGAATACACTTTCTGCAGTCATGGAATAAATATCGAAATACCATAATATGCCTTTGTTTGCATATTTTTTTAAGAACTTTTTTGTTCCGTCAAATTTTGTTCCGATAAGATGAATCAAGATATCCATACATCCGCCGATTATTCTTCCTTCTTCATCAAAAGGTTCATCTCCGGCTGTTTTCCATATAACGTCACGTTCTTCGTCGTTCCACGGATATTTGTCAAAGTTTTCCTGAACGGGGATATCACCTTTCAGAATATCAAAAGAATATTTTTCTCCCTTTCCGAGTGTTTCACTATCATATCCTCCTGCGTTAAATCCGTATATCGTTGCAGTATCGTAAAGGGTTGTAATGGGAAAGAGAAGATTGGTAGGGTCTGAGTATCCCTGTATCCATTTCGGATGTTTTTTGATGATCGATAAATCGGTATATTCAAGCATTGCTGCGCAGAATTCTCCGCCTGCGGCACAAAGAACGGCATTAGAACTATTTGTAAAAGATTCTTTGAATTCCTCAGCTCTTGTTTTTCCGTCAGCCGATTCCAGCATTCCGGTTCTGACCGATGCCGTTTCTGTTACTTTCCATCCGTTTTCTTTTATCCTTTTTAACGAAAGATCAAATCCTTCGTGTTTCTCTTTTTCTATTCCCGCTGACGGTGCAAAAACCGTTATTGTGTCGCCTTTTTTTAAAAATTCCGGGTATTTCATACGTTCCTCCGTTGATAATCTATAATATGATATCATTTCAATTGCGATAGGTCAAGTGTTTTAGAAACGGATTGAATATTATTTTTTTTATCTTTGTTAAATCTTTTTATCACAGCCATTTTAACGTTTTGTCACATTTTGAATTGACTGTTGTGTTATAATGCAAACGTAAATTTATGCTATCGGAGGTAGTATATATGGAAAGAAAAGTTGGAACCGTTTCACGCGGTATTCGTTGTCCTATAATCAGAGAAGGGGATGATCTTGTTGCCATCGTCAGCGACAGCGTCCTCGAAGCAGCTCAGTCAGAGGGATTTGCTCTCAGAGATAAAGATGTTATCGGTATTACCGAATCTATCGTTGCCCGCGCTCAGGGTAACTATGCTACAATAGACGATATTGCGGCAGATGTAAAAGCAAAATTCGGCGGAGAAACCGTCGGTGTTATTTTCCCGATTCTTTCCCGCAACAGATTCGCAATTTGCCTTAAAGGTATTGCAAGAGGCGCAAAAAAAGTTGTCCTCATGCTCAGCTATCCATCCGATGAAGTCGGCAACTCTCTTGTATCTCTTGATAAGATAGATGCTGCTGGTGTTGATCCTTACACAGATGTGTTAAGCGAGGCAAAATACAGAGATCTTTTCGGCGAAAACAAACATGAATTTACCGGCGTCGATTATGTAGCTTATTACGGTGATTTGATTCGTTCCGAAGGCGCTGAGGCAGAAATTATTTTTGCAAATAATCCCAAGGCTATTCTTGCCTATACAGATAATGTTCTTAATTGTGATATCCATACCAGAGCAAGAACAAAGAAAATTCTCAAGGCCAACGGTGCAAAAATATGTTATGGCCTCGACGAAATTCTTTCCGCTCCTATAAACGGCAGCGGTTTTAATGAACAGTATGGTCTTCTCGGATCCAACAAGGCTACGGAAGAAAAGGTCAAACTTTTCCCTCGTGAATGCGAAGGACTTGTTTACGATATCCAAAAGAGAATTCTCGATAAAACAGGCGTCAATGTTGAGGTTATGGTTTACGGTGACGGTGCTTTTAAAGATCCTCAGGGTAAGATTTGGGAACTTGCAGATCCTTGTGTTTCTCCCGCATTTACTTCGGGATTAAAAGGCACTCCCAACGAAATCAAACTAAAATTTTTGGCAGATAACGATTATAAAGAACTTTCCGGAGATGCTCTCAAAGCCGCTATAACAGAATCCATCAAACAAAAAGATGCAAATCTTAAGGGTAAAATGGCTTCCGAAGGAACAACTCCGCGTCAGCTTACAGATCTTCTCGGATCTCTCTGTGACCTCACAAGCGGCTCAGGCGACAAAGGAACTCCTGTTATTCTTGTTCAGGGTTATTTTGATAACTATACAAACTGATTCAAAGGAGAATAAGTATTATGTCAAACGATGTTCGTCCGGAATCCCTTAAACGTATAAATACCCCCGAACTCGCCAAAGCGTTTATTGATGAGCAGGTTGCTGAAATTCGCAAAGCGGTCGGAAACGGTAAAGTTCTTCTTGCGCTTTCCGGCGGTGTAGATTCATCTGTGTGCGCTGCTTTGCTTATCGAAGCAATCGGCAAAAATCTTGTTTGTGTTCACGTCAATCACGGACTTCTCCGTAAAGGTGAGCCCGAACAGGTTGTCAGAGTTTTTCAAGATGAAATGAAGGCAAATCTTGTTTATGTTGATGCTGTAGATAGATTTCTTGATAAACTTGCCGGAGTATCCGATCCCGAAACAAAGAGAAAGATCATCGGCAAGGAATTTATTGATGTGTTCGCCGAAGAAGCGCGTAAGCAAAACGGTATCGAATTCCTTGCACAGGGGACTATTTACCCCGATATTCTTGAAAGCCATGGAGTAAAAGCTCATCATAATGTCGGAGGTCTTCCTGAAGATCTTAATTTCAAACTTGTCGAACCCATAAAATTCCTTTATAAAGATGAAGTCAGAATGGTCGGAAAAACGCTCGGACTTCCCGACGGAATGGTATTCCGTCAGCCGTTCCCCGGTCCGGGGCTCGGCGTTCGTTGTATCGGTGCGATTACAAGAGATCGTCTCGAAGCAGTCCGCGAATCCGATGCTATTCTTCGAGAAGAATTTGCGAAGAACGGTCTTGAAGGTAAAGTATGGCAGTATTTTACCGTTGTTCCCGATATCAAGAGCGTAGGAATCAGTTATGCTGACGGAAAACGCACTTTTGAATGGCCTGTCGTTCTCAGAGCTGTTAATTCCGTCGATGCAACATCAGCCACCATCGAACCGATTCCATATGACCTGCTCAATCACATTGTTGACCGTATTTTACACGAAGTAAAAGGTGTCAACCGTGTTCTTTACGATCTTTCACCCAAACCAACCGGAACTATTGAGTGGGAATAAGGTCCACTTGTAAAGTGTTGCAAAACGGTTGCAAAGAATAATTTTGAAAAGTCTCAAAAAACGCCGAAAAACCCCGTAAAACAAAGGTTTTTGGCATATTTGAGGCTGAGCAATAAGCCAGTGCACAAAAATTAGAATAAAATTTCCGTTTTTGTGCAACCAATTTGCAACCAGAGCCGCTCCGGCGGTTGCATATAGGCGATTTTGAATGGTGGACAGTGGCAAGCCATTTTTCACCGAAAAAACAGAAAATATTAAACCATAAAGCCAGTTTATTTCTTCGTGAATAAGCTGGCTTTTATTCATTTTGGTTGCACGTATGTATAGTACGCTGCAGCCTTTTTTTATGCCTTCAAAAAAAATTTTTCGGATTTTTTCAAAAAACACCCCCACAAAAGGCACCCCTTTGTCCAAGTATAGTGAAGGGGCACTCCTCCCGACAAGGAGTACCGCTTCGGTGCTCCTTGAAAACTGAATACACAGGTCATCAGGTACGTTAACCAGACTGATGAGCCGCACGGCATGTACGCCTTGACCTTTTTATAAAGGTAGCGAGAATCCAGTGCCGCAAATATCGGGTTGCTCCCGGTATGGCGATGACAGGTCTGGGGCCAATGATACTTCTCTACGGAGCTGGCGGAGAACCCGGCAGAGGTGAGATTCCTATGAGGCAGAAAGCAGACTGCCGCCTGATGACTTCCCTATAGATAAGTGTATATATTCCTTTATATTTATCGCCCGCAGGGGGCTGAGACAAATACTGCGGATACATCCGGGACTGCACTGTATTCAATTACAGTACCGCCGGGAAGCCCTCACGAGCTAATCGTGCCTATTTCCCCGACAGGAGCGAGATCCTGCCGGGATACATGCCGGAGGCCTGGACTCCGGCACTATTTGAGGAAGGAGGACAAGAGATGCCAAATCATGTGACGAACATTCTTGAGTTCAACTGCAGCAGAAAACGCGCTGATGAAATCCTGACATTTCTCCGCAAGGAAGA
>JAZQQT010000134.1:0-11690 GCA_045629205.1 Eubacteriales bacterium | reverse complement strand
TAGCATATTGGACGAAAGACCGTTCAACGATCTTCTCGGATAGTTGTTGATCCAATGCTCAATCACCTTGATTCTCTCATGAGAGAATTTGCCGATATCAGCTCCTTTTGGAATGAAACGGCGAATCAGTTTGTTTGCGTTTTCATTTGAACCTCTTTCCCATGCACTATACGGATGTGCATAGTAAACTTTTGTTCTGTTTGTTTTTGTCAAGGCAGACCGTTCTATTCCCTCAAAGTCCAAGTTTTCACAACCGTTATCACAAGTTATTGTTTTGAATGTTTCTCTGAATTTTTTGCTGCCCATTTTTCTTTCAATTTTGTCAAGCTCTTTCACGATACAATACTGCGATTTGCTCGGTATTTTGCGAATGATTTCTTTCAGCGTTTTTCGTTCTGTCATTACCATCAGTACTTCTTTCGTTCCGCTTTTACCTACTACCGTATCCATTTCCCAATGACCGAACTCTTTGCGTTCATCTATCTCTTTCGGTCTTTCGCTGATACTTGCACCCTTTTTATTGTTTGTCGCCGTTCTAATGTGGTCATAATTGCGTTTCTTCCCCTTTTTCTTTGCCGGCAAGTGCTTGTTCGTTAAATGCGGAAACAGTCCTTCATCAATATAGTTATATATCGTTTTACTGCATATTGTTGTTTGGAATTTATCTTTTTCTTGCTTTATACGCTCTGCGGTTGCATACGGCGACATCTTTTCTTTAATGATTTTATCTTCTATATACGCTACAAGTGTATAATCATTTCCGATTTTCAAGCTCGGTCCCTTTCCTGTCCCGGCATATTCGTGCTTTTGTTGTCCTACATCTGCACTATATTCTTCTCTTGTCGTTAAATCACTGTTGAGCAGTACGACTTTTCCTTTTTTCATTTCGTTCCTTATCGCTCTTCCGCTGCATCCGATTATTAATCCTATTGCTTCTGATTTCAGCCCTGCTTTACTTAATGCTTCAATTTTTATTCTTTTTTCGTAATTTAGATGTTTACCTTTTCCCTTGTTTGTGTTATTATTTAAGCGATCCATTTTGTTACCTCCGGTGTTTTGAGTTTGGTCGCTTAAATTATACCACAGGTTTCAATCTGAATCTTTTTTTTTGCTTCTTTGGAATCTTTATTTTACTACTTACCGGATTATTTCTTTGCGGATGGTATAATTTCCGTGAGGTGATTTTTATGAGCGGAGGATATGAAATAGAACGGAAATTCCTTATAGAATATCCGGACATAAAGCTTTTAAGCGGTAAATACGAGGTGGAGTCCACCGAAATCGTTCAGACCTATCTCTCCGGCGATTCTTCATCACGTATACGTAAACGCGGTCGTGACGGAAATTACGTTTATACGATGACGGTCAAACAAAGCATCACCGACGTTGTCCGGACCGAGAACGAAAAGACGCTTTCGGAAGACGAATATAATAAAATTCTGTCGGAGCGCGGAGAACATACCGTCGAAAAGACGCGTCATTGCTTCCCGTATGAAAATCAGCTTATCGAAATCGACGTCTATCCTTTCTGGAACGATAAAGCGATACTCGAAATCGAGATGCCTTCATTCGATTCCCCGTATTATATTCCTCCGGAAATAACGGTTATACGCGAGGTTACTTCCGAGCCGCGCTACCGAAACGCCGTTATCTCAAAAAAAGCTCCCGAAGAACTTAAACAATACGATTGACAAAAAGCCGATGCGTTTTTTTGCATCGGCTTTGTTGTTTTATTCCGTTACCGTTTCCGATTTGCTTTCCGCCTCGGCAATAAGATTTTCCGTCTTCTGCGCCAGAGTGCTTGCATCGGCTCTGTATGCCTGTTCTATGCATTTTTCAATCGCGGTAGCCTTGCTGCTTCCGTGACCTTTGACAACGGGTTTTTTCGTTCCGAGAAGAATACTTCCTCCGTAATTCTGATAATCAAAGAGTTTCTTTTCCTTTTTGAACATATTCATCATGAACAGCGCACCGATTTTGTTGATAAAGCTTGCTTTGATATCTGTCTTGATTTTTTTAAGCAGCTCAAGCGCCGTTCCCTCGGTGGTTTTTATCATGACGTTGCCCGAAAAACCATCGCATACAACGAGGTCGTAGTTTCCGCTCATCAGGTCGCGGCTTTCCATGTTTCCCACGAAATTTATTCCGGGCGTTTCTTTGAGAAGGGCATATCCCTGCTTATGCAGTTCGTCGCCCTTTGTTTCTTCTGTTCCTATATTCAGCAGCGCCACCCGCGGATTTTTTATTCCGTAAACGTTTTCCATGTAAAGGCTGCCCATTATCGCAAACTGTCTCAGATATTCGGGTGAAATATCCACGTTTGCGCCGCTGTCGCATACGCCCACGATTCCGCCGTTCATCGTCGGCAGGATAGGGCAGAACGCCGGTCTTTTTACGCCTTTAAGTCTGCCAACTTTCAGCGTTGCGGCTGCCACAAGAGCTCCTGTCGAGCCTGTGCTGACCATTCCCGCGTATCCTTCGTCCGAAAGAAGCAGTTTAACGGCTTTCATCATCGAGCTTTCTTTCTTCGTTCTTATGGCGTCGGTCGGTTTTTCATCGCAGGAGATTACTTCCTTTGCATCCTCTATTGCGAGTCTGTCCGGGTCGTATTCTTTTCCTTTGAGTTTTTCCCTGAGTTCGTCTTCGTTTCCTGTCAGGGTGATATGAAGGTCGTCGAATTTTTTGAGTGCTTTGAGACTTCCGTCGATATGTGCGTCGGGGCTGTGGTCGCCGCCGTAACAGTCTACTATGATTTTAATCATCTGTTTGCTCCGTTTTAATAAGAGATTTTATATATGATCTGCGCCGTTTGTGTTTTTCTTCTTTAAAGCGTTTCCAGAGGTTGTGTATTGCGGCGTTATCTTCGAGATTGAGGTTTGTTTCGCAGTGCTCGATGTTGTAATCCTTAAGCATATGCATCAGCCCTGCGGCTATGATAACGCTCACGCCGTGATTGAGATGCTTCGGGTCAACGCCGATGAGTGCGAAGTCAATGACTTTCGGTTTTTTAACCGCTTTCAGAACTCTGCAGAGTGCGGACGGCGTAAGGTGTCCGTCTGATTTCTGCATTGCTTCGGCAAGGGATGGGAAACAGAGACCGAAGCAGACCATTTTGTCGTTTTCGTCAAGGATGACGGCGCAGAATTTTCTGTCGATTATCAGTCGGAAGTTGTCTATGAGCATCTTTTTCATGCCTTCCGTAAACGGCACCGTTCCGTAAATATCTTCGTAGGACGAATCGAGAACTTCAAAGATTCCGTCTTTGTATTTGTCCAGAAATTCGTTTGTCGTTCTTGCCGTTCCCACGTGGAGATTGTATTTTTTCATTATGGTATTGCTTAGCTTGTCAAGCGAGAAATCGCAGTTGTCGGGCAGCGATATCTTGCTTTCGGTCCAGTCAACTTCCTTTATGTAACCGAGGTTTTCTATAAGTGTCTGATAATAATCGGCGTTATACTGTTCCTCAAATGTCGCAAGCTGGTCAAAGCCGTCTATCAGCAGGCCTTCTCTTTCGAGGTCCGAAAATCCGAGCGGTCCGCATATCGTGTCCATTCCTTTTGAAATGCCCCATTGCTCGACTGCGTCAAACAGTGCTTTTGCCACATCCCGGTCATTTATCGAGTCGAATCTCGTAAAACGTATTCTTTTTTCCCCGTGCTTTTCATTATACGCTTTTTGCAGTATGCCCGAGATTCGTCCCACGATTTTTCCGTCACGATAGGCGTTAAAGTAAACGGCTTCGCTTTTGTCGTAGTAAACGTAATCTTTTTTGAATATTTTCTTTTCGTCAACATAAAGCGGCGGAACGAAATTCGGATTGCCTCTGTAAAGGTCAATCGGAAAGTCAAGAAATTCTTTCTGCTCTTTTTTCGTTTTTACTTCTCTTATTTCTGTCATAAAGCACCTCTATCTGCTTTTTGCATGAAAACATATCCCTATGGCATCGGGTCCGCAATGTGCTCCTGCTGTCGGATTTACAGGTCTGATAACGATATTTATACCGTTTCCGTATTTGTTTTTAAGTTCCGCAGCAACGTCGTCTGTAACATCGCCCGCGTCTGTATGACCGATATATATCGTGTGGTTTGCCACGTCATCGCCGAGCTCGTCCATGTATGCGAACAGTCTTTCGATTGCTTTTGCGCGTCCCTTTTCCTTGCCTATGCTTTCCATCTTGCCTTCGGGGCTCATGTAGATTATCGGTCTGACGCCGAGTATCGTTCCGAATGTTGCCGCAAGTCCGCCTACTCTTCCGCTTCTCTTAAAGAATTTAAGATCGTCGGCAAAGAAATACATCGCATAGGAATCAACGCCGGTTTTTCCCCATTCGACAAGCTCTTCGGGGGACATGCCGCCTCTGTAAAGGTTTATGACTTCACGGAAAAGTGCGTAACTTATTGTCGTTATTCCCTTTGTGTCGATTTCGTAAAAGCGTTTTCCGGGATATTTCTCAAGCAGCCCTTTCACCGCTCTGTCCATGTTTTCGAATGTGCCCGACATTGCGCGGGAGAAATGAATGTAGAAGATATCGTTTCCCTCGGCGAAAACCGGTTCGAAGTATTTGATATAATCCGCTTCGTTTATCGCACAGGTGGAGGGAAGAACGCCTTCTCTGAGCAAATCGTAAAAGGCTTTGGAGTCGAATTCTTCAAAGTCGATATACGGATATATCTCTTTTCCGTCAACGCAGTATGGCATGCTTATCAGTTTTATGCCGAGCTCCTCTGCGTCTTGCTTTGTAACGTCCATATCCGAATCTGCAAAAAATACTACCATGTTTCCTTACTCCAAAATCATAATATAGTTGTAAATCGGTTGACCTCCGTCAATCGGAATGATTTCTGTTTTTTTGTATCTGCTTTTCAGCGTTTTCAGCGCCGATTCTGTCGCTTCCGGCAATGCGTTCTGTCCGTAAATAAACAGCATTACGTCGTATTTTCCGGCATCAAGCTTTTCGGCAAGAGAAATGCAGGCGCCGTCCATTGCGGCATTGGCTGCATAAACCTTGCCCTCCGTAAATCCCAGATAATTGCCTTTTTGTATGTTGACGCCGTCGATTTCGGTGTCTCTTACAGCCGTGGATACCATTCCCGTAACGACCGTCGAAATGATTTCTGCTGTTTCGGCGGCTATATCGTCGGCGGATTCTGCATTAAAATCAGCCATTGACAGGGCGGCGTAACCTTCGCCTATTGTCTTTGTTTTGATGACCCGTATGTCCGCCTTGTCATATATTTCGGCAGCCTGTTTTGCCGTCATGACAATGTTGGAATTGTTCGGAAAGACGAAAATCGTGTCGGCGTTGATTTTTTTGAATGCGTTCACAAAATCCTCTGCCGAAGGATTCATACTTTGCCCGCCGTCAATGATTTCGTCCGCTCCGAGCTCGGCAAAAGTTTTTTTGATTCCTTCGCCGAAAGCCACGGTTACCGTGCCGTATTTTTTGTGTGGTTTTGTTTTGACGTATTCGTTTTTTATTTCGGTATTGTTGTGCTGCAGCATCATGTTTTCGATTTTTACCGAAAGAAATTCTCCGTATTTTCTGCACTCGTTAAGAATATCTCCGGGATTCATCGTGTGAACGTGCACTTTTACGATGCTGTCGTTTTTAAAACAGACGACCGATTCTCCCGCGGCATCGAGATAATTTTTGATGATATTAACGTCAAAGCTGTCAACGTCTACCTTTGCGGATTGCAGTCTCAGCAGTATTTCCGTGCAGTATCCGTATTCGAGTGTCATGTCCGAGGTGAACGCCGATACATCTGTCTGCTTTATTTCTTCTTTTGTCTGTTCGATATCGTTTTCGGGTTTGCCGTTCAATGCATTGTTTATTCCTTCTGCAATATAAACGATTCCCGCGCCGCCGCTGTCTACCACTCCGGCAGTTTTCAGAACTTCCAGCAGCTCCGGCGTTCTGTCGAGCGACGATTTCATTTCGTCCGTAAGTGTTTTGAAATAGCTTTCGTGCGTTGTGTTTTCGTTAATGTGCGAATTTGCAAGCGATACCGCATCTTTGAACACCGTCAGTATCGTTCCTTCAACGGGGACCGAGACCGAGCTGTAAGCCTCCGACACTCCCATTTCCATTGCCGAAGCAATATCGTTCAGCGTTGCGCTTTCAAGTCCCTGCAATCCGAGTGAAATACCGTAAAAGATTTTTGAGAGAATAACTCCCGAGTTGCCTCTGGCTCCGAGAAGCATTGCGTTGGCGATATCGGAAGACACTCTGCCTATTCCGTCTGTTGTGTCCGATATCAGGCTTGCTCCCGAATTGATTGTCATATACATGTTGTCGCCGGTATCTCCGTCGGGGATAGGGAATACATTGAGGTCGTTTACCGTTGTTTTGTGCTTTTTCAGCGAAGCTGCGCCGCTTTTTATGCAGTCGGCATACATTCGTCCAGTAACGTTAGTAATCATAAATAACCCGCACTTATTTTTGTTTTATGGGAAATATGTTCATCACGGTTTCCTTTATCCAGTCCGCCGCCTGCTTTGTTTCCTCTTTGAGCGTTTTGTAATCGGGGAATTTGAAGCATCCGCGTATTTTTTCGGCTGTTTCGCCGTTTATGTTTTCTTTGCCGTATGCTTTTATTACCTGTATCAGAAGCATCGTCGTGTTTGATATCTGTGAAAGTGCGTTTCCCGTGGTGCGTCTGAATTCTATCGTTGTCCCGCCGACCGTGTAATTGCGGTATGTTCCGTCGGTGACGAATGTCCATTTTTTCGGTGCCGAGGTTTTAAGTCCCGCAATATAGAGTGCCGTTTCTCCGCAGGGAGCCAGCTTCCAGAAATTGCAGCGTGCTATTGCTTTTGCGATGGAGTATGGGCGCGGCTCGTTGTCTTTTTTGCCTAATTTGCAGTATATGCCGCGCAGCAGTTTTTTTATGTGCCCCGATTTTTCAAGGCGGGTAAGAGTTTTCGAAACGGTTTTGTCGTCGGCTATATCTGTAAAGTCGTTTATTGTGAAAACCGAATCGTCGTCCGCTTCTTTTATTCTTGTTTTTATCAGATTATGAAAACTGAATCTCAATTTCTCTGTTTTCCTTTCATGATTTCCGAAATATTATATACATTTTTCGACATTGTGTCAATAGTGTTTCAGAATCTAAGGAAAAATTATTGCTTTTTTTGTGAAATAATGTATAATAAAGATGTCGGAGGTGTTTTTATGTCTATTCGTGAATCTGGTGAGATGTATCTCGAGACCGTATATATTCTCTCACGGCAAAAAAAAGGCATTCGTTCCATGGATGTTGCCGAATATATGAATTATTCCCGCCCGAGCGTAACGCGCGGTATCTCTTTGCTCAAACAGCACGGAATGATTTATTCCGACGAAAGCGGTTTGCTTTTTCTCACGCCGGAAGGAGAGAAGCGTGCCGAAACGGTCTTCAGCCGCCATAATCTGCTCACAGAGTTTCTTTGCCGCATCGGAGTTTCGCCTCAAACGGCGTCCGAGGATGCCTGCCGAATGGAGCATGCAATAAGCGAAGAAACTTTTATCCGCCTCAAAGAATTTCTCAAAGACAAGGGTGATTAGTCATGGGCTTTATCATCGATTCGATATATAAAAAAAATGTTGTTCACCGGTATGACGGCGAATCTTATCTTAAATATTTTACGGCTGCCGATTTTGACGGACTTTTATCCGAACCGTTCGCTTTCATGTCCGGGAGCAACCGTCTGTCTGGCTTTTTCTATTCCTATCCCGGTTGGATTTCCGACACGCTTGTGATTTTTTGTCACGGCATCGGGGGCGGTCATCTTTCGTATATGCGGGAGATAGAATATCTCTGCCGTCTCGGTTATCGTGTTTTTGCTTATGATAATACCGGCTGCTGTGCCTCCGCGGGTGCCTCCGTTCTCGGCAGAACGCAGGCTCTTGCCGATCTTGATGCCGCTCTCAAAGCCCTGAAAGCAGATGGAATATACGGCAGATACAAAAAAGTTTTTGTTATCGGCCATTCGCTGGGCGGTTACGCGGCAGGCAATATCCCGAACTATCATTCCGGTCTGTCCGGCGTTGTCGTGATTTCCGGATATGTTTCCGTCGAGCAGGTTCTCCGCTCGGAGTTCGGCGGTCCGCGTGGTCTTATAAACAGATATATGTTCTCTCAAACTCTCCGCTTCGAGGCAAAGGCAAATCCGCCCTACGTTCTCTCCTCCTCTCTTGATGCCGTAAACGGTGCAAAAACACGTTTCCTCATTTTTCATTCGGAAGACGATCCTGTTGCCGTTTTTTCTTATCACGGCGGATATCTCCGTGAACATTGTGTAAACTCCGATGCTCGTTTTGTTATATATAAAGACCGTAAGCACAATCCCAACTATCTGCCCGATGCCCGCATGTATATGGAAGAGACTTTTTCCGGTTTTGCCGGGGCTGTCGCTCAAAAAAAGATTCGCACCGAAGAAGAGAAAAAGGCGTTTTTCGCAAATGTCGATTGGCTTCGCATGACGCGGCAGGATGATTCGTTTTGGGCTGAAGTATCGTCTTTTTTGTCATCTGAGGATGCCTGACAATTTCTGTCGTGATATGTCGAGATTCTACCCCCCCGTTTATACTATTTATAATAGAATCATTATTTTCAGGAGGTTATTATGAGAAAATTTTTAACATTTGCATTGATTCTTGTTTTTGCGGTTTCTTTAGCCGCCCCGTTTGCGGCGGCATCGTCCGGCTCTGCGGAATATCCTCTTATTTCATATCCTTCGCAGATGTTTGATTCTTCTGTTCTTTGCCCGGTTGTTGTTACCGACGGAAATTATGATCGGCTTTCTTCAAACGCAGTTTTCGGCGGTCTCATCGCTTCAATGACAAAAGGCAATCTTTATCTTTTCAAATACGACGAAAGCGGCAAACTGTATTCGTCCTTGTTGGCGGAAGGTAATTATTCATACTGTTACGCTCATAATCAGTATGTCTATGCCGTAAATAACGGAAAAGATGTTTATCGTTACGATATAACCACAGGTGAAGGCTCTCTTATCGTTTCTGCCGAGAAAGATATCGACCTTCTTTACGGCTTCGATGACCTTATTTTCTGGTCTTCCGGCAGTTCCGTTTACCTTTTCGGTATTACGGAAGGAAAAACAAAGGAAATATACAATAACGCGTCTCTCAAATCATTTTTCCCTGTAACGAGCAATGTGGTTCGTATAAGCGTCCCCAATGAGTTTTACGAAGAATGTCTCTCTCATGAGTTTACCGATGCCGCTTCTTATTACGATTGGTTTATTTCTCAGAAAGCTGCCGGTCCTCAGGCATTCTCCCGTGACGAATGTGTGGAATATCTTTCCGCTCATTCCGTTGAGGAATTCCTTACCGTGATTGAGGAAATATCCCGTGATGCTCTTCTTTATATTGATTTTAAAAATAAAACTTCATCCGAAGATTTCGAATATTCAGCAAAATGCCGCGAAGTTTACGATGCGTTTGTTAAAGAAGTTGATGCTTTTGCCAAAGCAAACGGTCTCGAGGGCGAACAGTATTATGTCGTTTACTCCGGGTTTGCTGTCACACATCAGGCTCCTCCCCAGACATCCGATTCCTCTGTCGTTTTCTTTGTCCTCGCGGCTCTTTCCGCCGTCTGCTGCTTTGCTGTTGTGACTCGCAAAAAATCCGATTTATCCTGATGATGAACACCGATAAAGCTATTGTTGTCGAAATTACCGACTATATAAAAAGGCACTTTTCGGAGTCTCTATCTCCTTTGTCTCTGGCAAAGGTCGTCTATGTTTCTTCCCGTGAGCTTGACCGTATTTTTCTTGCCGAGACAGGGATGACTGCTATGGATTATGTCAGGCGGATCCGCCTGACATACGGAGCCAAGCTCCTTCGCTGCAGCAAAAAGACTGTTCTTGAGATCGCGATGGAGGTCGGCTTTGAGTCGGTCGACGGTTTTCAACGGGCGTTTAAATTTGAATTCGGTGTAAATCCTTCGGATTATAGGCGTAACAATATACCCATCAATCTGTTTTTCCCTTTGCATTCGTTTGATTTGGAATCTTTTTCCATGGATGATGACGGTTTAAACAGTGTGGGGTCATTTTGTCTCAGTGCGGCTTATTTCCCCGAGCGTTCGTTTCTTATCCGCCGCGGTATAAAAGCGCGGGATCTCGATGAATATTATTCCGAGGTGATTGACCCCGTTTCTGCCCGTGACTGTCTTAATATGACGTGGGGCTTGACCTTGCCGCCCTCTTACATAACTCCGGGAACCTCCGAGTTCGTTATCGGCTCGGAAATCAAGCCGGATGAACATCCGGTACTTCAGTCCGGATACGATGTTATAACTGTTCCGGCTTCATATTTTTTCGTTTTTTCCGGAAAAATAGGTGATAACAAAATGGAGTCTCTCTATAATCAGTATATTATCAAAAAAGAATCGGATTACTTTAATCCCCGTTTTCTCGGATATGAATATGATTATTCGATTCCGTCTTTTTATATGATCCATCATAATCATGTCAGACCCTTTATTTTAAAACCGGTAAAAAAAGCATGATAACAGATGACCTTGTGATTGTTTAATAATGTTTTTTTGTTAATGGTGATACGGGCAGCTTTTGCATGCCCGTTAATTTTATTCCTGTCGTTTTTCGACATTTTATGTCTGTGATTTTCGAGAAATAAATATGTAGAAAATTTATAATGATAATACAAATTTATTTAAAGGAGTTCCAAAATGAAAAAACATTTCTCTATTGCTTTGATTCTGATTCTTGCTGTTTCCTGCATTTTTTCGGCTTCTGCGGCATCTTTTTTTGATTCCGAACCTGATACTCCGCCCGAAAAAGCCGTTTGCGCATCCGAATATCCTCTTGTTTCATATCCTTCTCAGATGTTCGATCCTTCTGTCCTTTGCCCTGTTATTGTGACCGATAAAAATTATGATTCTCTTTCTTCAAGTGTTCTTTTCGGCGATATTGTCGATCTGATGACCCAGGGTAGTATTTATCTTTTAAAATATGATGAAAAAGGTCGTTTGTATCCTTCACTATTGACAGACGGTAATTACTCATGTTATTATAATCATAATCAGTATGTTTATGCCGTAAATAACGGAAAAGATGTTTATCGTTACGATATAACTACCGGTGAAGGTTCTCTTATTGTTTCTGCCGAGAAAGATATCGACCTTCTTTACGGCTTCGATGATCTTGTTTTCTATTCTTCATCCGGCACCGTTTATCTTTGTCCCGTTTCCGGCGGAACACCAAAAGAAATATATAAGAACGAGTTACTCAAATCGTTTTTCCCTGTAACGAGCAATGTTGTTCGTGTCAGCATTCCCAATGAGTTTTACGAGGAATGTCTCGCTCACGAGTTTACCGATGCCGTTTCATATTACGATTGGTTTGTTTCTCAAAAAACTGCTGGTCATCAGTCCTTCTCCCGTGAAGAATGCGTGGAATATCTCTCATCTCATTCCGTTGATGAATTTCTTACCGTTCTCGAGGAAATACCCCGTGATACGTTTTTGTATATCGATTTTGTCAATGATTCTGTTTCCGAAAGTTTTTCCTATTCTTCTGAATGTCTTGAGATATATGATTCGTTTGTTAATGAAGTCGATTCGTTTTCTTTATGAATCTCATGTGGTAAATTCAACTCAGACTCTTTGCACTGTTTGCGGTTATACCGGACCGTTTTTTATAATTTTTGATGAATAAAGGATAAT
>JAZQQT010000133.1:0-2372 GCA_045629205.1 Eubacteriales bacterium | reverse complement strand
CCGTATGTCATATCCCAGAGAATATTGCCGCTTCCCCCGAAATGACCCGTGTGATTAATTTGCTCAACAGAAAGCACCTTGTTGTCGGTCAGAAAAATATTGTTTATGTATGTGTTGTTAAGATTGGTATATGGCAGGAATTCCTCTGCTCCGAGGCAGGCGACGCTCTGACCCGAAAGCGCAAAAATATTATTTCTGATGATGTTATTCTTGCTGAGCGTTGTGTTGAAACAGGAGGTGCTGCAATTAAAAGCAAGGTTGTTTTCAATAGTCATGAACTCGCAGCCCGAATCAAGATAAATGCCGTCTCCCGCATAGCCGTCCTTGCCGTCATAACACGAGCAGTCATGAATAATGTTGCCGCTTACAACCGTATTCTGCTGAACACCGAGCATATAGATTCCGCCGAGGTCTGAAAGAGTTTCAAGACCGATGTTATAAATGAGATTATCCGTGATTTTAATATTCTGAGTCGGATTCTCGCCGAACAGCCACATGAATCCCGCGGATATACCCGTATAGTATCCGTCATGGATTTCGTTGTTTGATATTTCCGCTGTATCGCAGTAAGCAACAGTTATTCCGCAGGCACCGAAAAACTGTCTGCCGTATTTTTCAATTTCACAGTTTCTGACAGTGATGTTTTCCGCAATATTATCACGGATTTCATCAATTTTTTCTCCTATAAAGAATCTGCCGCCGATAAAAATCGCATTGGCTCCGATATTACCGAAATAACAGGAATCAACAACGCAGTTCTTCGCACCTGTGAAATAGCGTATCGCTGTCGCTCCGATGTTTTCAAAATCACAGTTTTTAAAATTGATATTATCAGAATAAATAACGTCAATGGCGCCGCATACATCAACCGCGGCCTGAACAGACGAAGTCTCATAGTCTCTCAGACGGGTGTGGATGTTCATGTTCAGATATTTATCATTTGAATATTCCCAGCCTGTATCCGCAAATTTAATATTTTCAAATGTTATTCCCGATGAATTTTCAATGTTCATAAGGAGAGCTTCGCATGATGCGTAAAGCACAAGGCTGTCAGCTGTTTCTCCCTCAAAGGGAACATAATAAAGCTTATCGGCTTTTGAATCGAAGCACCATTCTCCGGGCTTATCAAGCCCCTCAAGAACGTTCTGAAGAAAATATCTGTCACCGGCTTCAATCGGTCTTCCCGAATATCTTGCAAGTCTGAAAAGTCCTGTACTTTCGTCGAATGCTACGGGCTTTTCGACCTCGCTGACCCACTGGTGCAGTATTTCAACCGTTACATCACAAAGATTTGACGGAGTATTTTTCAAGTCATCAGCATAAAATCCGTTTGACGCAAGGTCATTATCTGCGCCTTTTGTGTCTGATAAATCGGGCTTGTCAATGTAATAATACCCCGATTCAGGCAGTCTGGTTACATCGAGCTTTCCGTTTTCGGAAAAAAGAGCGGATATTCTTTTGCCTTTTGCCGAAGCGGAAAAAGCCTTAACGCCGTTTACCGTGCATTCCGTCCATTCCGACACGGGGCATGCGTTTGTAATTACTGCCGTTTCACCCGGAGCAGAAGAAATTGTTATGTCTTTTTTTATTCCGTCAAAGGATAACGGAGCATCAAAACGGTACGTGCCGCCCTTAAGATAAATGAAGCTTCCGTTTTCTGCATTCTCAACAGCTTTTATCAGCTCGTCGGCAGAGGAAACAGTTACCGAAACTGCAGCCGAACCGACGATGCAGACGCTGCTTGTAACCATGATTAAACAAAGAATAAACGCAAATGCTTTTTTGAATTTTCGGAACGAACCTTTCATAATAAACCTCCACTAATCAATATGAATAACCGTCAGTTTATCAACCTTTTCGATTTTTAAAAATTCTAACATTTATAACAATCCCTGTCAACCGAAGCAACAGGTTTATTGCTCACAACTGAATATTGTTTCATAACAGCACAAAACTTGCCGAGTTCACCCCGGCAGGCCGTTTCGTTTATTTATCACACTTTGATTTCCGCTCCGTAATAGAATTTGAAAATAAAGGTGCCGTCACTTTTAACCGTTGTTCTTTCATTACTTGTAAGCCACAAGCACGTGCCCCTGCAAATCAAAAACAGAGACATGGGGACGGTTCTATGTCTTGCCTGCCGTTTATTCTTTATTCCAGCTTTCTTTCAAAATCCGTTCGATTATACATATTTGCTGCCTGTTTTTTTGAAAATGCTTTCAAGCGGTTCCGCTCCGGTTTTGATCAACAGATGAATATGATTGCTCATAAGACAAAATCCGTATATTTCAAATCCGCATTTTTCTTTGTATTCGGTAAGGATCGACATATACTTTTCTTTGTCTTCGTCATTTTCAAAAATATTCTGCTTG
>JAZQQT010000132.1:0-5129 GCA_045629205.1 Eubacteriales bacterium | reverse complement strand
ATATTTTTGAATGGTTTTTGAAGTGATTCTGCTGTTCTTGACAGATCGGAAGGTGTTTTTCAGTTTTTCCGGATTCGTCAGAGATCCAATTGCAGAGGAGAGAACGTTGAGAAGATCTTCAAGCTCCCCTTGGTTTTTAATTTTGTTTCTCTTGACAATATCCCGGATATAAATCTCGCTGAACAGGTTTTCGAGCAATCTGATTTTTTCTGTTTCATTGGGACGCAGAACGACAAGCGGAATTCCGCCATACGTCATATAATCGGTCAAACCCTGGTATTTGTCGCCGGGATATACTGACATAAATTCAGCAAAGGACAGAGGTTGCATGCGGATCTCATCGCCGCGTCCGGCAAACTCCGTAATAATGTCACTGGAAAGAAATTTTGCATTGCTGCCTGTGACATAGACGTCCATATTGTCGTGACGAAGATATCCGTTCAGAACAGTTTCAAAGCAGTCAAGCAGCTGAACCTCATCAAGAAGGAGATAATAGGGATTGCTGTCATGAACCAGTTTCCGAATATAAGCTATGAATTTCTCCGGGTCAACTTTTCGATTTTCCTTTTCAAGCTGAATCAGACTTTCACCAATCAGAAAAAGATCGTCCGCAGAATCAAAGGCGAAGCGAATAATATGATCGGCCGGAATTCCTTCGGTAATCAGGTGATTGTAAAAGATTGTATTGAGAAGGTAGGATTTTCCGCATCTGCGAATTCCGGTGATGACTTTGATGAGGCCGTTGCCTTTTCGGATGATTAAATCGTTAAGGTATTGATCACGTTTTATTTCCATATTGATTACTCCGGGAAAGATTTTTGCGGCAATCCGCACTTTTCTGTATTATAGCATAATCGGAAGAGAAAGTCAATATTTAGGAAAGATTTTTGCGGCATAGGATAAAAATCTTTCCTACACTCGAGGCGACTCTTGTTACACCGTTTTTTTGATGTAACGCGCCGGATACTTTTTCAGTGCATCTTCAGAGCCGCAGTGTTACATACTGCGACGAAGAGGGGTTCGCTTCAAGAAATTCAAGATTATCGTTGATGACAACTCGAAATATACAGACTGTTCAACTCGTGAGGATATTAAGGCAATAGATAACCTCATTATGATGGCAGACAGACTGAATTACATTGATGATTACGATGATATAATGGAACGCTTCGGACTTGACAAAATCACCGGCAGACATGGGCGCGAAATTATTTTTGGAGATAATATTATCGAAGAATGCACCAAGGAAAAGATTTATGAATCTGCGAGGAAGTATTTGATAAATGAGACTTTCATGCCGGAACTTGATCGTATTTATTCTGCAAAGCCGATTTCTAAGGCGTATGGACATCCTGTGCATTATATGATTCAGACCGATGACAGGAATACGCGAAAAGAGATGTGTAGGCTTTTGCTTCAGGCTTTATACGAAAACAATCGTTTGGGCAGCAGACGTTATTCCTTCTTGGATATCATACCAGGAGAACAATTCTCTGAAATAGCTTATGACACTTTATATAAGGTCAGTTCAGGAGGTGCTGTTGTTGTGCGTTATCTTGCAAATGACAATTCAGAAGAACATGATCGTGCGCTCTGTGATACTGAAACGATTGAATGCATTTGTGATTGTGCCAAGCGATATAGAAATCAGGTACTGACCGTGATTTGTCTTCCGAGAGAGTGTATAAAAGCGAAAAGCCTTTTCTACGAAAACCTTGAAACAATATCAGTGATTGAACTCTTTGAAGACTTTGTTGACGGCGAAAGAGCCAAGGCATTCCTTTCTTTGCTGGCAAAGAACACAGGCGTCCGAACGGACAAGAATCTTTTTGGCAAACTTGAAGACAATAAAGGATATCTTGCTCCCGATCTTCATGCTCTCTTTGACGAGTGGTTCAATAATAAATTGAAAACGTCGGTATATCCTCAATATAAAGATATTGCAAGCATAAAGAGAGATGTTATCAAAGCGGCTCCGAAAGGCTCTGCCTATGACGAGCTGCAAGAGATGATCGGTCTGACAGATGCAAAGCAAGTAATTCGGAAGGCATTGAACTATTACAAGATGCAAAAAATTTACGAGGAAAAAGGCGTAAAGAGAGATAGACCTGCGATGCATATGGTCTTTACAGGTAATCCGGGAACTGCTAAAACAACAGTGGCAAGACTTTTTACAAAAATCATGAAGGAGAACGGATTGCTTTCTAAAGGCCAGCTAATCGAAGTAGGAAGAGCCGACCTCGTCGGTAAGTATGTCGGTTGTACGGCACCCATGGTTAAATCCAGGTTCAAAGCGGCACTTGGAGGCGTCCTTTTCATTGACGAAGCGTATTCTCTTGTAGAAGACCGTGAGGGATTATATGGAGATGAAGCTATCAATACAATAGTTCAGGAAATGGAAAACCATCGCGATGATGTGGTTGTAATATTTGCCGGCTATCCGGATAAGATGGAGCAATTTCTTCAGAAGAATCCCGGCTTACGCTCGCGTATTGCATTTCTTGTGCCGTTTGCAGACTATAATTCCGATGAACTGTGCGGTATAGCAAAACTAATCGGCAAGAACAATGGGTTTAATTTTTCTGATGATGCAATTGCAAAACTTGAAATACTATTTGATTCAGCACGTCAACAGAGTAGTTTCGGAAACGGAAGATATGTGAGAAATATATTGGAACAGGCAAGAATGTCTCAGGCAACACGATTAATGGAAGCAAACCTTGATTCCATTACCACTGAAGATGTAATAACCATTAAGGCTGAAGATATTGCAGAACCAAATGTAAAACCCAAAGAAAAACGGTGCATTGGTTTTGTTGCTTAATTTTTTCAACAGAAGAATAAATACAGGTAAAATGATATATAAATTGCGAACTCACAGAATTAAACCATATACTATCCATATTCTTGCTGTCGGGCTGACACCTTCGACCTTCCTTTCGAAAACAATGCTGTGATCATCTGCACAAATCGAACAAACCGTTTTATTAAATCTCTTCCGCAGAAAAACACGCTTATCATTGATTTTCCCGATGTGGAAGACAGGCATATTCCCGGTGCATTCAAAGGAGCTCATGCTCGTCGGATTATTGCATTTCTCGATTATCTGCCTGACAGTGTTTCAGACCTTTATATATGTTGCTCAAAAAAAGGCTCTCGAAGTCCTGTGTTGCGGCAGCGGTTCTCAGGGGTTCCGGAAGGAGCGACGCAGCAATATGGGATAATCCGTTCTATGTTCCGAACACACTTGTATATTATCGTCTTTGTAAGGAATTGGGTGTGCCTGTAACATGTTTTTCTGTATGGAAAAGGACAGTCTGCAACAATTTGGCATACAAAAGAGCTCAAAAAAACGGCAATTCAAAAAAATATGAAAGATGGAAAATCATCGAATAAATACACGAAAAAATAAATTGATTAAATAGCTGAAATATTTTACACAAAAAGATACCAAGACAGAAACCGACAAACGTACGCAACGGATAGGATAATAACTCAAATAAGGATTATTATAAATATTCGCGTTAAAATAACACAATCTTATTTAAAAATACCGTTGAAATTTACATGAATATATGGTATTATGCCTTTGAAATTAGGAAAAAGGTGCTTTTATGTTCAGAAAAGTTCCATTATTTTTAGAGAAATGGAAAGATAGTTCATGTTGCACATTCCGACGTAACGATTGAACATAAGGAATTTTTGGGGAAAGAAGAAAACTGTATACGTTCTCTTGTTGAGCTGTTAGTAAAGATATTCCGTTCGGATCTCAAATGTTCGCGTTTTATTAATGTCCAAATTTTGTCCCATTTCTGTGATATGATATGTATGTGATTTTTAAGGAGTAAAATATGGAAAACTTCGAGCATAAAAAACTTGCGCTTATAAGAATATGGCAGATACTTAAAGAATACAGCGACTTTGACCATCCGCTGACACAGGAAGATATTGCCCGCTATCTCGAAAAAGATTACGGTATCGTTATTGAACGTAAGGCGATAAGCCGTAATTTATCTTTACTTAAAGAAGCGGAGATAGAAGTAAAATCAATAAAAGCCGGCAGTTATCTTGACTGTCGCGAGTTCGAGGATTCCGAACTTCGCATGTTGATTGACGGTGTCCTCAGCAGCAAACATATTACGGCAAATCATTCAAAAGATTTGATAGACCGTCTTTCCGGTCTTTCAAATAAATACTTTAAGCCGAGTATCAAATATGTTTATTCCGTAAACGATTGGAGTAAAACCGATAATCAGGCATTGTTTTACAATATCGAAATTATTGATTCGGCAATAGAGTCCGGCTTACAGATACAATATGATTATAATAAATACGGCGCTGATAAAAAACTCCACAAGTCTTCTCGGCAAACCGTTAGTCCGTATCAGATGATTTTACATAATCAACGATATTATCTTATGGCATATTGTGAATTTTGGGGCAACATGGTCTTTCACCGTCTTGATCGAATTACAAATATGAAGCTTACCGAGAAAAAAGCGACTGAATTGAGAACAATACCCGGATATGAAAACGGAATTGACTACAAAAAGCTTTCGTCGGCAATGCCTTACATGTATTCGGATGAACCTGAGCGTATTGACTTAATAGCCGATGTCGGAATAGTTGATCAGATTATTGATTGGTTTGGAAATGATATTCGGATAACAAAAAATAAAGATAACGAAAAGAAAATCAATGTCAGTATCCTGTCAAGTCCGATTGCTATGGAGCATTGGGCTATGCAGTATATAAACTATGTAGAGGTCGTTTCTCCTGAGATTCTTAGAACTCGTGTGAGAGAAACTTTGGAAAATGGATTGAAAAAGTATAAATAGATATCAATAGATTTATGAACCAATCAAAAATTGAGCCGAAATAGGTTGCTTATTGATAATGCTGATTATATGAGTGCCATATTAATGCCCAACCGAAATGGAACTACTTAATTCAATAACCAACCAAAACAAAAACGGTAATTGATATAAGAAACCTGCTAATAAAAGTCAATAGGGAAAAAGAAGAAAATCAAAAAGTTTTTGCTGACAAAAGGGTATAACGAAAAAAGGTGGAGAAAGAGTGATTTTTTCGCCACCCGTGGCAGATAGAAAAATCGTCAGAAAGAGCTG
>JAZQQT010000131.1:0-4013 GCA_045629205.1 Eubacteriales bacterium | reverse complement strand
CTCGCCGAGCTGACGTCATTTCCGAGCATTGCCGATGAAAATGATACAAAATACCCCTGCGGTGAAGAAGTAAAAAAAGCTTTGGATTTTGTTGTTTCAAAAGCAAAATCAATGGGTTTTGAAGCAAGTAATCTCGGTCTTTGTGCGGAAATCAAATTCGGAGGAATCGGAGATAATCCGGAAAAGGTATATATCGCTACTCACACAGACGTCGTTCCCGCAGGTGACGGATGGGATTCCGATCCGTTCAGACTGATGCTGAAAGACGGAAACCTCTACGGCAGAGGAACGCACGACGACAAAGGTCCGACTATCGCTGTTTTATACGCGATGAAAACCATCAAGGATTTAGGCTTTACGCCGAAGGCAGAGATCAAACTGTTGGTCGGAGGCTGCGAAGAAACCTCAATGAACGATATGAAATGGTATGTCGAAAAATTCGGTCAGCCGGATTACGGTCTTACACCCGACAGCGAATTCCCGATCACCAACGGCGAAGCAGGTCTTTCATTCGGAAAAATTCTTGTAAAAAACAACGAAAGCAATAAACGACTGATACTTAAAGAATTTACCGCCGGAACGGTTTTCAATGCGGTTCCGGATTCGGCACATGCGACATTGTATGCCGCCGATGACTTCACCTTCACCGCAGAGAAAAAACTCAGAGCAATCGCAAATGAACAAAACGATATCGAGTATAATTTTTCCGGCAATACTTTGGTAATTACAACATTCGGACTTTCGGCTCACGGTTCACGGCCCGAAGACGGTGATAATGCCGCTTATAAACTTATAACAATCATTAAAACACTGTATGATGCCGCCGCAGAAAGAAACGATTTCATCGACTTCGGTATCAACCGGCTTGTAGGAGATACAAAAGGCGAAAAAATGGGAGTATCTTGCAGTGACGAGCAATCCGGCTATCTCACATATAATGTCGGAATGGTCGGATACAACGAATCGACGTCCGAAGGTTTTTACAGTTTTGACATCCGTGTTCCGGTAACCGTTGATGTTAATGAAGTAATAGGTAAATTAAAAGAGACAGTAAAATCAGAGGGCGCAAAACTTGATTTGCATAAAGCCGAAGAAAGCTTTTTCATAGATCCGAACACAGATTTTCTGAAAAAACTCGGAGCATGCTATACGAAAATTACAGGCAAGCCCGCCGAATATCTTGTTCAAAAAGGCGGGACGTATTCAAAAGCTTTTGCCGGAAAATGCGTAGCATTCGGGCCCACAGACAAAGACAGGCCTTCGGACGGAGGAAACATTCACGGTCCTAACGAATTTATTGCGGTAAAAGCATTTACCGACCTTGCGGTAATTTACGCAAACGTTATAAAAGACCTCTGGTGCTGAAAACTTAAAAATATTCAGGGAATACCGTAAAATGCGGTATTCCCTGTTTTTGATTCGGTATGAAGTTGACAAATCGGGATTTACCGATCCATCGCCATTAAAAACCATAAATAATTATTTATTGAATGGTATTTTTATTTCTTTATCCTGCATTTCCGATGCTTGAAGAATAACCTTGACAGAGTCATACATCCAATCTATTGTCTTTATATTATTTTCGTGTGCTACGCAGCCATCATCTGAAATAAAAGTATCAACAGAGTTTTTTATTTGGCCGTTGCTATCATATAGAGTTAAACGGACGTCAGTTTTTCCAAACGGCCATTCGGGATCGCCGATTTGTTGGTATTTTATGTAATAGTTTCCATCAAGACTATCAAAAGTCGCGATATCAGTTACTATAAATTTATCAAAAGCACCATTCAAACACAAAGCAACAATTACGAACGAAAAAATCACGAAAAGTATAATAAGTAAAAATACGGCAATTACTATGGTTATAAGTAGATTTTTCTTTTTAGTCATACAAATAATCTCCTCTTTTTCTGTCCGAGATGTTTATCCTTATTTTTTTATATTACGGTCTCTTTTCCGGAGCACCTGTCATACAGATGAATTTTCGAATCGACTTCGCTGCGGAAAGCAATCTGTGTTTTTTCAGGTTTTAAATCAGGGATTTCATCCGGATAAACAATATTAAGCCGCAATTCCTCTGGAAGCGATTTTACTTCGTGCTGCAGATAATCTTTTGCAATCGCCTCTCTAAACAACCCCGGATTACGGAAATTATCCGAACAATATGCCATAAGCAGTTTGTAAGCATCGCTTTGTCCGATCTGAGAAATGTGTTTATCGGCTTCTTTTTTTGAAACGTAATCCGAAAACGATTCAAAAAAAGAAAAAGGAGAAACGGTTTTTGTGATTTCAGAGGTTACTCTCGAAAACTTTCCGCTGTTTGCGAATCTTTCGTGAACGTCGGAAATTTTTTCAAGGCGAAAAAGCTCTTCATAAGATATCGAATCGGTATAAAGAACACGGTATGGCGCCTGCTTTGAGTAGACGATCCCGTATTTTTCGCAGTCCTGTTCCATACTGCATCCGCAGAGTATTTTAAGAAAACCGAGCTGAAGAACATCACCTGCTCCGTAAACGTCATCGAAAGATCGGGCAAAAAATTCATACGTTTCGAGCGGCAATCCGGCAATCAAATCCAGATGGAGATGAAGATTTCCGTTTTTTTTGAGTTCCCGGACCTTTGCGAGCATATCGGCGGTTTCATCTTCCCTGTTTATGGCACGAAGCGTTTCGGGGTTTGTTGACTGCACTCCGATTTCGAGACGGAATTTGCCCTTCGGAGCGGATTTCAGAACCTCCATTGCCTCATCGTTAAGAAGAGAAGCGCATACTTCAAAATGATACTCTTTCGTATAAGAATCCGAGCAGAGGGCCTGCCATATTTCGACAGCGCGTTTTTTATCGTAATTGAAGGTTCTGTCGACGAATTTTACGGTTCTGACCGAAGAAAAACGTTCGAATCCAAACAAATCATCAAGAACCCGGGGCACGGATTTTGCTCTGATTTTTTCGTTTCTTGATGAAAGGCAGTAAGAACAATTGAAAGGACATCCCCGAACAGACTCGTAATATACGAGCGACGACGGTTCGGAGCCTTCGTCTCCGTAATAAATCGGTGAAGTTTCAAAGCCGGAATACGGGATGGCGTAAATAACGCGGGCCGGATGTTCATCGCGAAAAAGCGACTCACATAACAGAGGAAAACTTTCTTCGCCTTCACCGGAAATAACATAATCGGCAAAAGGATAATCACCGAGAAACTTTTCACCTCTGAAAGATACCTCAGGACCGCCGAAAACAATTACCGAATCCGGAAGGACCTCTTTTAAATCACGGGCATAGGCAATCATTTCGTCAACATTCCAGATGTAAGTTGAAAAACCGTATATACCGGCGTTTGCAGAGATCAAACTGTGCAGAACATCGGCTCTTTTATTCTTCAAATTATATTCTATCAGTTTATGTTCTATGCCGTGCCTCGACAATCCGGCACCGATAGCCCGGATCGCGGGAGAGGAATGCGAATATGATGCGTCGAGCGCAAACAATACAACACTATTTTTCATTTCTTTTCTCTGTATGCGGATTCTATTTTTTTTATAAGTTTATTTCGTATTTTTTCATCGCAGAATGCTGCGTTTGCGGCATTAAGAAGCATTCGTTTTTCGAATTCACGTCCGAAACCGAATGTTTGTTTGACGGCATCTGTTTCGTGTTTTACGTCGGTATCGGATACCGCCATATTATCCGAATTCAACGTATAAAGAACGCCGCTTTCATCTAACATTCTAAACGGCATTTCGCTTATATTACCGAAAATACCGGTGTTAAGGTTGCTCGTTGGACATATTTCGAGAGTTATCTTTTTTTCGGTCAATAATCTGACCGTTCCGGAATCCTCCGCAGACCTGACACCGTGTCCTATGCGCTTCGCACCGAATTCAACGGCGGTTCTGACCGACTCGGGACCAAGCGCTTCGCCGGAATGAACGGTAAACAGTACACCTTCTTTTTTTGCCATGTCAAAAATGTTCTTGAATCCGCAGAAGTCGGATCGTAGCCATGTCGTTCTG
>JAZQQT010000130.1:0-3091 GCA_045629205.1 Eubacteriales bacterium | reverse complement strand
TTATCGGAGGACAGAAAAACGGATCTCGATTCGTTCATCGGAATCATCTCAACGCGCACATCATCCGATGATAACACTATGCCGTCGGAAAGTTCATTTCCGAATTCGGTTATAACACTGTTTTCTTTTGTTGCGTAACCGTCTTTTGTTTCTTCGATATCAAGCGAGATATCTTTTACGTTTCCGTCTTTATCCGTATATTTTACGGGAAACGAATAAAACGTTTTCGTTACCGTTCCGTCCGTGTTCAGATACGCAACCGTAAACAAATCGGGTTCTTCTTCGTAAAGACGCAGATACGGAACCGCTTCTTCATCAGGCTCTGCTGGCTGAATGATTTCGTTATTGTCAGGTGGTATTATTTCTTCGGCCACAGACAGAATGCCGCACCACGTGAACAACGAAAGAACAAGACACAGCGCAAGGGTAAGTGATAATGTTTTGCGTTTCATTTTTGTAACCTCCAAATAATATTTTTTGAGTGATTCGGAAAAGATTATAAATCACCATAAATATTTTACAAAATAAAAACGTCTTTGTCAAGAGTTTAATTCCGTATTTTTTGCAATGTTATCGGTGATTTATACCCTTCTGTATATATAGACGTAAAAAAACGGTCAAGAGTTGCAGTATTTGCAATATTTCACAAATTGTTCATGATTTAAGGCAAAAAAAACATTCAAGACAGGTAATGACTTGTGCTTTCACACAAAGTTGACGAAAGCGGCAGACTTTCGGTCTTTGCCGCATAACGATCCGAAAAACACATATAAATATAATACTCTGCGCTTATAACTGATTAGCCGGGAGGACCGTTCCGGTCCTTCCGGCTTTACTCAATTATTCATTATTTCTGCGGTCCGATAAGACTGTAATCCCACTTTTCAAATCCGATGATGTCTCTGTAAACTCTCGAATCGTCTTTGAGGAAGAAATTGCCGTTTGCGGGGTCGACGAAAACGGATTCGATATCGTCGGAATAAAGCAGATTGTTTTCTATCTGATTAAACTGATATCCCCAGCCGTTAATCGAAGCCACACCGCCGACGGTATATTCTTCGTATTCGTCAAAATTATGGTCTGCGGGGTAATCGTCTCTTGTATATATCGGGTCCTTAATGTTCAGATTATAACCGATATTACCGTAAACGCGGCTGTATGCGGGAGTTCCGACACAGTCCATTCCGTGAGGTTCGTAATACTTGTTGTTCGACGTGGATTCATAATATATTGCACTTTCATGGCCGCAAAGTATTTCCGGCATGCAGTATCTCCATATATCGGTCTGATAATAATCGAGAACGTAATTCCAGATGGTTCCCACGGTTCCCGCCGAATTTGGCTTGTCATACTGCAGATGGCCTCTGTTCCAACCGAAGCCGCGCCCGTCCATCGTTATTCCTTTGCCGTCGCAATTTACGATGACGTTATTGTAAACGTTATAATAACGTCCGCCGCAGAGCTGTATCGCGTTTCCTCCGGCATTTACTATGAGGTTCGAATAACATTCGTCACCCGATGACATATCGTCGAAATATACAACAGCCGGATTTGATTCGAATAATTCACCGTATATGTCGTGGAAATAATTATAACGGACGGTATATTTGCGGTTTACCCAGTTTCTTCCGATATGAATGACTCCGGAATCGGCAGTGAGATAACTGATATGATAAAACTCGTTATATTCGATTATCGTGTTGCCGCAGCCGTATCTGTCTTCGATGGCATGATGAGTTGTGTCATATATTTTGTTATGCGCAACGTAAATTCCCCATCCGCCGAGTTTGAGGGGCGCATGATGATTTATCTCAAACCATGACGTGTTATGCAGTATGTTGTTTGTAATTACTACATTGCCGACTTCCTGCCGTGTCCAGTCGCCGCTGACGATATCTATACCGCCTGCCGCAATATCAAACATTTCACAGCCGTCTATCGTTATGTCGAAGCCTTCGATGAAAATTGCCTGTTCGTAACAACTGCTGAAAACCGAATTATAAATATAAAGGCCGTCTGCCGTGCCGCGGAAAATACCTTTCGGAAAGTTTTGGAAATCCATGCCGTCAAAGATGATGTTTTTCCCTCCGCCGAGATTGAAAGCTGGAGCGTTGAGGGAACCGATTACGATATCGAGCGAATCGATATTGTCAATCGGCCAGTAATACAGAACATTGTTTTCCATATCGCGGTAATACTCACCGGGGACGTCAAGCTCGCAGGGAGTATTGAAAATATAAAAAGGCATATCACTTGCACAGGGCGCATAAGAAACCTGATCGTTCGGAACTTTGAAAACATTATTCTCCGAATCGGCAATAACTCCTTCGGGTATTATCGTGCATTGCCAGTCTCTGTTGCCGTATCCGTTCCAGCCCATTGTGGGTGACTGTGACCAACGTGCTGCCTGCTCTTCGGTTATTTTGAAACAGGAATATTCTCCCTCATTATCGGCTATATCCGACCATGAGTATTCTCCGTTCGGCCAGCGGGCAAGTGTCTGTGAAGTGCCGTTTGCGGAAAGCACTTGTTTAAGATAATGGTTGCATGATCCGTAGAAAATACTGTCCGCACCGGCTTCATCGATGTCGTAGCCGCTCAAATCGATACACAAAGTATTCTTGCGCGCTTCGTCTGTGGGAAGAAGCGAGAGATATTTTTCGTCTGTAACGGGTTTGAAATCGGAGTTTTTGAGCTGAACGCCGCCGTCAAAGATAACTGTTGCGCCCTTTGCTTCGGCAAATACGATGGGCTTGCCGTCTTCACCGCTGTTTGCTTCGGTAAAGTCGACCGTTTCGGTCACACGGTAGCGTCCCGACGAGAGTTCGACTTTGATTCCGCCGTCGGGTAATCCGGAGGATGCCTTTATGTCGGCAATCATCTTTACCGCGCCGTTGATGGTGGCGAGAGGGGATTCTTTGGTTCCGGCGTTCGCATCGTTGCCGTCAACGGAAACATAAATGATTTTTCCGTAGTTTTCGGTTTCTTTTTCTTCTGCCGGATTATCTTCTCCGCAGGCGGAGAAGAGACAAACAGAAATTACGAGAACGAGAAGCAAGGCAAAAATTCTTTTCATAACACAACTCCCTTT
>JAZQQT010000129.1:0-11874 GCA_045629205.1 Eubacteriales bacterium | reverse complement strand
ACGCTGCTACGGCGTTGTTGCGGACGAAACATTTATCCTTGTCTGTGAATACGGCTGTAATGGCGCCGAGCCGGAAATCGTTCTGTATAAACGCAGATAAGCGCTTATTGGGTGCTGATAAATCAAAATTTGTCGATACCTAATGGTGTACTTTTGGGGCAAATACCCTGCATCTACGCACCGTTTGGGGCAAATTAGGCATGAAAAAACCACTTCTTCGGAAGTGGTTTTTTCAATGATATCCGTTCCTTTCGGAACGGGTGATATATCTTCGATATGATATCCACCTGCGGTGGATGATATACGCCTGTGGCGTATGAAGGAACGGATATTATATCATGTTCGAGCAAAGCGAGAATATATCATACGGCGAAGCCGTATATCATACCGCCGTCAGGCGATATATCATTGAATATTACGAGAGTTCACCACCAACCATAACTTTGTCAAAAAGATATTTTTTCGTAGTCTGATTTCAAAAAACCAAATTGAACCGAGATGTTTGATTTGGTTTTTTCTTTTGAAAATCGAAAGGCTTATACGCATTTAGATAATGAAAAATATGCCTGTGGGGTTATCAAAGCCGAACAGCGACCGTATATACAAGCGAGACCTAATGTTTTACTCTCAAAATATATTTTTTATAATTATTATAACTTCGTTATTTGAAAAGAAGCAATATTCCCATCGATGAAATCGACAGTTTGAAGCATTGTCTTTCAGACGATAAAAAAAAATTATAAAAATTATCTGACACCCCTTGACAATCAAGTGATAGTGTGATATAATCATATAAAATAAAACAAGGGAGACAATAAATGGCAAACTTACCCGGAACAAAAATAAGCGCGGAGAAGATTACACCGGGCATAGCAGAAATGCTGCTCGGAAACGCATTCCTCTGCGGAGGACTGACACTTTCCCAGGTGGCAGCTCTTTGCGATATTGAGCTTTACACGGTTCAGAACTGGGTGCACAGAGGATTCGTATCATCCCCGAAAAGCAAAAAATACAATAAAAGACAGTTTTGCAGACTTGTTATAATCAATATGTTAAAAGATGCGCTTCAGCTTTCGGATATCGCGGTAATGCTTTCGAGTATCAACGGAGTGCTGTCCGACGAAAGCGACGACACTGTTGCGGACGACGATCTGTATATTCTGTTTTTAGAGCTTCTCTGCACCGTGAACGAAGGATGTTCAGAAGCCGAAATCGAAAAAACCGCCGATAAACTGTCGGGTGAAAACAAAAAACTGAAAAACGTTCTCACATCTATGTATTACGCTTACCGTTCATCACAATTCAAAAAGAAAGCAACCGAAATCATCGGTTCAAATATAAAATAATATTTAAAGGAGAAAAACAATGGAATATGTCATTCCCGGCGCAATCATTCTTATTATCGCTTTTATAATGCTCGGCTACCTGAAAGCCCCACCGGACACTGCGTTCATAATTTCGGGTCTCGGAAAAAGACGCATACTTATAGGTAAAGCCGGCTGGCGTGTCCCCTTCTTTGAAAGAGTGGACAAGCTGTCGCTCCGCGTCATGCAGGTTGACGTCAAGACAAGCGAAGCCGTTCCGACAAACGAATTTATCAACGTGACCGTCGACGGTGTCGCAAACGTTAAAATCAGTTCGGACCCCGAGCTGTTAAAAAAAGCATCCGAAAGTCTTCTCGGAATGCGTCAGGGCGAGCTCGTCGCTCTTGTCACACAGGTTCTCGAAGGCAACATGCGTGAAATAGTAGGCTCTGTCGGACTTAAGGAAATGGTTCAGGACCGTCAGGGAGTTGCAAAGAAAATCACGGAAAACGTTGTTCCCGATATGGAAAAGCTCGGTATTGAGGTAGTAAACTTCAATATCCAGAATTTCAAGGACGCAGCCGGAACCATTGAAAATATGGGTATCGACAACGTAGAACAGATCCGCAAAAACGCGCAGATCGCAAAAGCGAACGCTCAGAGAGACATTGCAATAGCTACTGCCAACGCCCAGCAGCAGGCAAATGCCGTAAAGGTAGAAGCCGAAAAGCTCATAGCGGAGCAGGATGCCGCACTTGCAGTCCAGCAGTCAGATATGAAGGTAATGTCCGATAACAAGCGCGCAGAAGCAGACGCCGCTTACTCGATCCAGCAGGAAAATCAGCGTAAAACCATCGAAATCGCAAAATCGAACGCCGACATTGCCCGCCGCGAAAAAGAAGCAGAGCTTGCGGAAAAAGAAATCGCGCTGAAAGAACGCCAGCTTGACGCAGAAGTCCGCAAACAGGCAGACGCCATGAAGTATAAAGCCGAAAAAGAAGCCGAAGCTGACCTTATCCGCAGACAGAAGGACGCCGAAGCAAAGAAATACGAAGCAATTCAAGAAGCCGAAGCCAGAAAAGCTGCGGCTGAAGCCGAAAGATACGCTATGGAACAGGAAGCCGAAGGTATAAGAGCAAAGGGCATCGCCGAAGCGGAAGCAATCGAAAAGAAAGCCGAGGCTCAGAAAAAAATGGGTGAAGCTTCCGTGCTTGAAATGTATCTGCAGGCTCTCCCCGAAGTCGTTCAGAATGCTGCCGCTCCTCTCGCACAGACCGACCGCATAGTAATGTACGGTGACGGAAACGCCACGAAGGTCGTAAAAGACGTTATGTCCTCCGCAAACCAAATAATGGAAGGCATGAAGGAATCAACAGGCATAGATATCCAGTCACTGATAGAAAAAATCGTTACGCCTAAAGAATAAGCACAACCCAATTACCGTCCGGCAGTATTACCGACGCTGTTTTCGGAAACGATAATATTCTTTGACAAAAAAAATCCCGGAATCGCTCAAAACCGATTCCGGGATCGTATTTAATCATATTGAAAGCAAAAATTGACAGAAAAGTTCTCCGATACGGTCATATCCTCTATCGTTCATATGAACCTGATCGCAGTTGAACGGATACGGAAAAGGCTCGGTATATTCTTCAAGAACAACCCTTCCGTTTCTGATCTGATAGTATGAGCTTCCTGTTTCATACCGCATGGGTGTTGTTCCAATGACTTTGCCTGATGAATCAATTTCATACTCTGTATAATTTATATTTTTCGGAGTGTCCGACTTCTGATAGACATTCCAGTTACTGCGGTCAATTCCGCTTGATCCCCAAAGATTAAGGCACGGCAAACCGTTATATTCAGCAACATTTTCCTGCGTTTTTGCAAGAGTACCCAAATTCTGCGTTGACGAAGAAGGATAATAATCGTATCCGTCTTTATTTATCCACTGATATTTTCCGGCGCAGTGCGGAGTCATAATTATTATCAGACAATCAGGATTATTTGCCGCAGAAAGCAACTCGCGTATTTTATTGATGATATATTGCGTTACACCCGCAATGGTATTATTTTGAGGATAGACGTCACCGACATGTCCGTCCGATGTTCCGCGATCGTTATATCCGGCGAAATATACGATCAAGTCTTTGTCAGCCACATCGGAAGCAGCGAGAGGCGGAAGCGGATCGGTATCGGCATTGTCGCCGTTGATAATATCCAGCATACCCAATCCGCCTTTTGCGTGAGTTGTTACATTCATACCCAAAACGGTATTCAGTTTAATCTGCCATCTGTTTGCGGCAGTCAGACTGTCCCCCATAACCAATACGTTTTTTTGAACCATTTATTTTCATGTTCGGCAGAAGCGGTCATAAAAATATTCTCTCCGTTATCAATAAGTTTTCATTCATTGTCTTTTGTTTTCCGGTCACTATAATACATTATCGCCAAAAGAATGTCAATCCAATAAAATTTTCTATTGCCTATCCGGTAAAAATATGATAAACTGTAACAGACAAAAAAGAAAGGTCTCTTTATGAAAACCGATAATTTCGAACGCTTTGACATGATGAAAAAACCTACCGTATGCAAATGGTATCTGCGTCCGGTGGCATGGGGATTAAGTTTTCCGAATATTCTCAAGCACAAAACCAAGATAACAAAAACAAATATGAAAGGCATAAAACCGCCTTATCTGCTTCTTGGAAACCACAATGCTTTTTTTGACATGAGCGTTTCCACGGCTGCCACATTCCCGCATTTCGGCAGTTACGTCGTCGCTATTGACGGATTTATCGGACGGGAAACTCTTCTCAGAAAAATCGGTTGTATCTGTAAACGAAAATTTACCAATGATTTCAATATGGTGCGCCACATGCAGCACATTATAAAATTAAAAGGAATCGTTGCTGTTTATCCCGAAGCGAGATACTCCCTCTGCGGAACGACGGCTCCCCTTCCGGAATCTCTCGGCAAACTATGCAAGCTGCTGAAGGTTCCCGTAGTTACGGTCATGTGCCACGGTCACCATATAAACCATCCTTTCTGGAACACGAGACACGAGCGCGGAGTAAAGCCTACCGAAGCCGACATGAAGCTTCTTCTGACCGCAGAAGAAACACAAACTCTCAGCGCAGACGAAATCAACAGCCGGATCGTGGATGAATTCCAATATGACGATTTTAAATGGCAGAAAGAAAAGCAAATTTCAGTAACATGCGACGATCGCGCCGTAGGACTGGAAAAAATATTATACCAATGTCCCCACTGCGGAAAAGAATATGCAATGAAGTCGGAAGGGATCACCCTGCACTGTGAAGCATGCGGAAAAGAATGGATCATGACAGAGTTCGGAGAAATGAATGCAGTTGACGGCAATACGGAATACAGTCATATTCCCGACTGGTATGAATGGGAACGCAGCAATGTCCGAAAAGAAGTCGAAGCGGGAGTTTATTCCACGGGCGAACTTCCGGTAACGGTGAAAAGCCTTCCGAACGCAAAAGGATACATCAGTCTCGGAAACGGAAAAATGACCCATGATATGGACGGATTCAAAGTCTCTGTAACAGCGGATGACGGAACCGTATTTACAATGGAAAAGACAGTTCCGTCGCTGTATTCCTGTCATATAGAATACGAGTATCTTTTCAAGTTCGGCGATTGCGTGGATCTGAACACAATGGACGATACATGGTATATTTACCCTCACGACTGCAATTTCTCGGTTACGAAGATCGCTCTTGCCACAGAAGAATTATACTATGATTACAGAAGGAAGCAAGGAAAACCGTGTAAACCCGGTCTTGCGTAATAATCTCAATTATTATACTCTGAAACAAACGGGGATATTATGATTTCATTTGCAAGTGATTATATAAACGAAACCAATCCTGCGGTATTAAAAAAAATTAACGGAGACAAACAGTGAAAACACCGTTTCATATGCCCGGTCGTCTTAAGGACAGTAGTTCAAAAGCACGGGCATCCCAATACGCGTGTGTATTTTCCGTGCTTGTCGGAATCCTGATGCTCGGGATTTCGGAAGGAATCGGAGAAATGTAAGAATAACACAGGCTACGAAAAACATAAATAATAATTTGACTTATGCATAATGAAATGCACGGCGGCGAAATTTTACCCTGCTGCCGTGTTTTTGTCATATACGAACCGAGATACATAAAAAATACTTTTTTTTAAGATTACATATAATTAAAACATTGACAAATCGTAATTATTTGTAAAATTATCAAAGCAGGTGTAAGATTCGGGCACAAAAGTTGTTTATATAAGTGAAAGGAGGAACACAGATGGATGACATTACAATAATCCAAATGTTTTGGGACCGTGACGAAAAAGCTATTGCGGCAACAAAAGAGAAATACGGTCATTATTGTTTATCTATTGCAGAGAGCATACTCGGCAACAGCGAAGACGCCGAAGAATGCGTGAATGACGCTTTTCTGAAAACGTGGGATTCGATTCCGCCCAACAAGCCTTCGGTATTGTCTGCATATATCGGCAAGATAGTCAGAAATCTTTCCTTTAACCTTTATAAAAGAAACAACAGGGAAAAACGCGGGGCAGGCAGCATTGAACCGGTTCTGAATGAACTATCAGACATGATTGCCGGTCCGAATTCAACAGAAGACGACTTTGACGGCAAAATAATGTCAGAAGCCGTTAACTCGTTTTTATCGAATCTTACAGAGGATAAAAGGAAAATTTTTGTTTGCAGATATTGGTATGCCGACAGCGTCAAGGACATATCGAAGCGATTCGGAATGACGGAAAACAGTATCTCCGTAATCTTAAACCGTCTCAGAATACAATTACGCAATTATCTTTCGGAAAGAGGTATTTATTTATGAAAGAAGAAAAAATATTTGAATCGATAGCCGATATTGATGATAAATTTATTGCAGAAGCAAGAGTAAAAACAGCAAAGAAAAAGCAGCAAGGCTGGATGAAATGGACAGCAATAGCAGCATGCATGTGCTTTATGATCGCCGGCACGATAATTGTTATCCCGAAAATAACGGCAGACGAACCGATACATACAGAAGGCCCGAATGACAATACCAATCCTATCGAAGGGAAAGAAGATAAAGAGCCATCCGGCGAAAGAAATACACCGTCAACCGATACGGGAGACCGTCCGAGTGAGGGGGATTATTCAACCGACAAAGGAGACTATCCGGCAACAATAATGGTAAACGGAGTAAACTATTATTGCACATATAATGCCGTTACTGCGGAGATTGACGAAAGTGTTATCAGGCACACAACATCATATGCCGAAAACGGTGTTCCGGAAAAGGACGGAGAGGACAATTTTAACAGAGAGACAGGAACCTCTTATGCAGTTCTTGAAGACGGAACCGTCGTTGTGCTTCTCAATAATGAATGGATTGAATTCAAAGCCAACTGAAATCAATTAAAACAACATGTAAAAACATAATAACTTACTGAAAAATCGCTTCGGAACGACACACGGTCGAGCCGAAGCGATTTATATCGGAAAAGATTACGTGAATATGTATCTTGACAATCCATCCCGAATATGTTAAAAGTATATAAATAATACCATAAGCGGAGGAACCATAATGGCAGAAACAAAGACCGTGTTTTTTAATATTACAGACTACGGCGCAATACCCGACGGCGCAACAGATTCGACAAAAGCAATTCAGAATGCGATAGAAGACGCTTACAAAAACGGAGGAGGTTATGTTACCGTTCCCGCCGGTTCTTTTCTGAGCGGAACAATCATTCTTAAAAGCCACGTTTTTCTCATGATGGATCCCGGCAGCATCCTGCTCGGAAGTATGGATATAAATGATTTCACACACGCGCAAAAAAGGATGAAAGGCTGTACCGCCTTTATTCTCGCAGAGGAAGCAACAAACTGCGGTGTAATCGGTCACGGAACGATAGACCTGCGCCGACAGGACATAGGCTACACAAAAGAGCACGGACGTCCCTGCCTTATGCTGTTCAGTCTCTGCACGGATATCGAGGTCAGCGGGGGTTCTCGTCTTCATACCGGTTTCTTTACAATATACGCATGCGGATGCTCGGACTGCCGTTTTTCGGGGTTGGTAATAGACAGCACAAATTGTGAAAACGGAGACGGAATCGACGTTTCGGGATCGAGAAACATCACGATTTCGGACTGCAGAATCACAACGGGAGACGACGCAATCGGACTGAAAACGCATATCCCGGAAGAACCCTGTGAAAACATTACAATCACTAACTGTATACTGACCACAAATTGGGGCGGAATCCGTCTCGGACCGGAAACATGCGGAGACTTTAAACATATTACGATGTCGAACTGCGTATTTATCGGATGCAGTGACGGAGTAAAAGTTCAGCTTTGCGACAGCTACAATATGGAAAATCTTACTTTTTCAAATCTTAACATGCGTAACGTCCGCCGTCCGTTCCTCTTTACAAATACTTCATGTCCGATGAGCGGCAGAAGCGGACACGTTCGCCCGAGACCCGGAAAATTCCGCAGAGTTCTTGTTTCAGACGTTGTATGCCAGTGCGCCGTTTGCGAAAACAACTGGTTTGAAAGCATCGCAACCGTCTGGGGGCTTCCGAAATATCCGGTTGAGGACGTTACCTTCCGAAATATCTACATCGTTTCTCCCACAGACGCAAAAGAACAAGGCGCGACAATCGTTCCGGAGATTTTCGAATATTCAAACTATCCGGATCTGATTTATCTTTCTCCGAGATTCCCATCCGCGCTTATGTTTATCAAAAACGCTTCGAGAATAAAAATCGACGGCGCAATTTTAGAATCCGAAAACGGTGACGTTCGTCCGGCAATCGTTGCCGAAGCAGTTGACCGTCTGACGATTACAGATACCGAAGAACGCAGATGCGGAGCTCTGTTGCGTCATACCGGCGTTTCTGATCTGTATATGCGCGAATGCTCCGGTGAAGTTATCACGCTGACCGATGAACAGGAAAAAGAGTGGAAAGATTTCAGGGAATTTTCTTTGAAAGAAGATGAATTGATCGAGGAGAATGCTCTGAACCGTGATGTATGCGGAAAACGCCCTGATCTGGCGACTTTTGACATCACCGGCAAAATTGATGAAAATTTCGACTTACCGGAAGGAAGCGGTTATCTCGTTGTTGTCCGAGCTGTCGCAGATATTGCAGTTTCGGCAGACGGCAAAGAAATATATTGTCGCAAGCGTTCCGAATACTACGGACTTGAGCGCACACTCGTGATCCCCCTGCCGCAGGGTTCAAAATCCGTCAATATAAAAACGACGATAAGAGAAGACGGAAAAATCAGTGTAAAATAAGACAAATAACGTAAAAGAAGGCTCCCGAAGGGAGAGACTACCAAACGAAGCAGTCTCTCCCCTTTGGTTTTTGTGCTCCATTTAAACGAAAATGCCCCGCGTGATGCGAGGCAAAGATCATTCGAATAATGCGATAAATTCGGGATCATCACGGATGAAATCAAAACAAGGATCATTAAGTTCTCCAAGAAAAAGCTCAAATTCCGTTTCGGAATAGTTTTTACCCACGGAAGCGGGATCAAATGTTGCATTAGAAACGAAGGAACTGGTGTAATTCTGTATACCGTTCGGAATCGAATCTGCCTTTTTTGAGTGAAACACCGCCAAATGCAGAGCATCAAATGCTTCTGTTTTCTGCTTCAATCTTGTGTAACATTTAGCAATCTGAAGATGCAGATTGGAAATTCTGCAATGATAGAACAGATAATTTTCATCAGGGATTAATGTATGCCATAATGTCAGTGCTGCTTGGCAGTTTTTTATATTCTCTTCGGGGGAGCCTTCATCTTTGAAAGTGATGGATAAACATATATGATCAAGCAGAGACAGTTTGTTTCTATCACGAATTCTATACTGTTCTTTTTTTCCTTCTTCGGTAAAATAGGCGTATTCAAGGAGAATATCCGAGCTGCAAAAGAATGGACTTCCCATTTTTGCATAAAATACCGCTTTTTCTTCGTTTGCGATCGAAAGAAACGGTAAACTATACCAATACGTCAATAATTGTATCGCACAACTGCGAATATCCGAATCTGTGCATCCGGCAAGTATTCTCTCGCATAGTCTGATTCCCTCTTTTACATTTTCCTCTGTAATAGGATTGCTGTTAAATAAAGCACTTGCAAGTGTTTTCATACACTTGAAATCACCGGGATATTTGCTGAGTATTTCTCTTGATAGTTCGACTACTTCACACATCATGCCTTTATTGAATAATAGCTGAACATTTTTTTCATATTCGTTTATTTCCCGTATTTTGTCCTCCGAACAGAAATCAAAAAGCATATCGGTGGAAACACCGAAGAAGCTCGCGAGCGGGACTACCTGTGAAATATCAGGCATTCCCGTATTATTCTCCCACTTTGAGACCGCCTGCGAAGTCACGCCGAACTGTTCTGCAAGTTCCTCTTGTGTAAGATCTCGTTCTTTGCGAAGTTTGCGTATGATTTCACCCATATTATTTGCCATAAGTTTTTCCTCCATTAGTTGGTTTCAGTACCGTGATAATATTATCGCACAACACTTAAGGAAAATAAAGCGACTTAAAAATGTATTTTTTCCAACTCAAAGTTGTGTTAATTATATAATAGCTTTTACAAGTTGTCAATATTGGGGCGACCGCCCCTTTTGATAATCTCACTGACACCTTTGCAGCTTTGCTGAAAGTGTCATAGTAGGTTACGCACTTTGAAAAGGTGAGTAATAAGCGAAAACGGCACAACCGAACAGGTCGCACCGCTTCATCCAACAATATATAATTCAGATACAAAGACCACCCTTGGGGCACCTTCCTTACGGAGTGTGCCCCAACAGGTCCTTTTTGTATAATGCCTGAAAATAATTTATCTTGCTTCTCTGTCTCTCTTGTCGATGACTCTGACGTCGAGTTGTTCATACGGGAATTCGATCTGAGCTTTGTCGAAGCCCTTCTTGGCGGCTTCGCGAACGTCAAAGAATACGTCCCAGTAATCGGCGTTCTTGCACCACGAACGGCAGCAGAGAACTACGCCGTTGTCGGTAGCGCCGCAGACACGAACGGTCTTTTCCATATCCTGAATGACTTTTGCGTTGGAGGAAATGACGTCCATGAGTATCTTCTTTGCTTCTTCGAAATCTTCTTCTTCGGAAATTTCGAATTCGAGGTCAACACGTCTGAGTTCTTTTTCGGAATAGTTGACTACGCAGGAAGTGGAAGCTACGCTGTTGGGAACGTAAACGACCTTGTTGTCGAGGGTGCGGATCTTGGTGTTGCAGATGTGGATGTCTTCGATAACGCCCGAATATCCGGCGAGATCAACATAATCGTCGACCTTGAAGGGACGGGTGATAAGAAGGAGAACGCCGCCTGCAATGTTGGAAAGAGCGCCGTTGACTGCGAGACCGACGCATACGCCGAGAGAAGCGATGAGAGCGGTGATTCCGCTGGTGTCGATTCCGAGATAGCCGATAAGGCAAACGGTAACGATGATCTTAAGAGCAACTTTGCCTACATAGATAAGGGTGCGTGCGATGGTTTTGTCGAGCTTGCCTTTTTTCTCGTTTTTCTTTTCGAGCTTTCTGGCAACGATATTGATGATGCGGAAGGCGATGAACATTACGACAAGAGCGATGACGATCTTGATACCGGTGTTCATTACCCAGTTAAGGATGCTGGTCCAAATGGAATCCCAATCCATAATTATACCTCCATATAAAGTTTTGTTTATTATATCACAATATTATTCAATAGTCAAACGTTTTAACAATATTTCGCCGGATTTTTTCAAAGAGGTTGACATAAAATAATAAATCGGTTATTATAGACAGGTCAGACTAAATATTCAAGGGGATCCAAATGGCAAAAATTCAGCTTTCCGATCATTTTACATACAAACGTCTGCTGCGATTTATATGGCCGTCGGTGATAATGATGATATTCACGTCGATATACGGCGTGGTGGACGGTATTTTCGTTTCGAACTATACGGGCAAGACGCCGTTTGCGGCGGTCAATTTCATTTTTCCGTTCATAATGATACTGGCGGCCCCGGGATTCATGCTCGGCACGGGCGGCAGTGCTCTCGTTGCAAAAACTCTCGGTGAGGGAAATAAAGAAAAGGCAAACAAGCTGTTTTCGCTTTTCGTCATCGTCGCTCTCATAGCCGGCGCGATCCTTACAGTCGGCGGATTCGTGCTGATGCCTGCCGTGGCAAGACTGCTCGACGCCGACAAAGAGATGATGCCGTACTGCGTGCTTTACGGCAGGGTTGTCGTGCTCGGATGTATTCCGCAGATACTGCATTTCGTGTTCGAGGGCTTTAACGTCACGGCTGAAAAGCCGTCTCTCGGGCTAAAGGCGACTGTCGCCGCCGGATGCACCAATATCGCGCTCGATGCAATTTTTGTCGGCGTGATGGGCTGGGGCGTTGCCGGAGCGGCAGCCGCGACAGTCATAAGCCAGTGCGTCGGCGGATTCATTCCGCTTGTGTATTTTCTGCGTCCCAACAACAGCCTGCTCCGCATCGTCAGAACGTCGT
>JAZQQT010000128.1:0-3487 GCA_045629205.1 Eubacteriales bacterium | reverse complement strand
GAATGCGCCATTGATTTTTCCATCGGCACAGTAACCACGCACGCTACGCTCGGAAACTCCCCACTTTTTCGCTATTTCCGAGACAGAAACATATTTCATGGCTAACCCTCACTTTCTATACATTGATAGTATAGCACATTATCGGCAAAATATCAATACACTCACGAGAAATACAGTTTCATTTTTTGCCGATAACGGCAAAATTTTACTGCTTCGTTCAAACACATCATTATTTTTCTCGTTCAAAGTTTGAAAATTTAAGGTTCTTTTTCGGTTACAGTAAAAAGGACATAGAAATAGTTACTTCTTGAGTTTAAAGATTCCATCTGTAAGTTGATAGTCAACACAGGAAGATTCGCAAATCAGTTGGAAAAGACGGGAACAGATAAGAATACCATCTGCAGCCAAATGAGAGAATACAGAAAGTATGTGAGTTTTTGTGATATAACACCGTTTTTATCGTCCCGATTATTTCGTTCCGACTAATTTCTTGAGTAACAGGGCGCCACCCACCAAAATTAGCAAAATCTAATTTTTTGCTAATTTTTACCCGTTATTTGCTAATTACAAAGGTTAATTTTGGCTTACACCGTTTGACTCGGAAATCGAAAAAAACCTTGATAATAAGGGGCTTTTCTTGACTTAGATTGACAGTAAAGTCACAGGGCGCCATTGCCCTCCTAAGCGGAAGGCCGGCGGTTCGAATCCGCCCGGGAACGCCAAAAGCCGACAACTTTAAGCAGAAAGTTGTCGGCTTTTTCTTGTTTCATTTTTTTAAAACATTTTATTGCGGTCTGTATCGTTTGTCAGTAAAAATATGGTGAAATCAGAATTGAATCAAGCTATCTATTTCCGTTATAATCTAAAATATTCCTATATTTCATAATATTCTTTTTCAAGCCGTAATGCTATATTTTTATACTTTTCATATGCGGCATCAAGATTATCTTGTTTGATCAGATCCACACACGGCAGAACGAGGGTTTCATATAAATCAATCCAAATCTGCGAAGCAGTCGGCAGATTGTTGATGGCAGATACTATAAGCGGAGCGGTTTTGTAATAATGCGCTATATCGCCTGCCCCACTCTCCTGCCGAATCAGAAAAGTATCCCTGAAATTTCTTAAAACAGTAAGTTCTTCGCAATCATCAGGTAATCCTTTTGCATTAACACAGGCGCTTGTAAGATAACAACCGCCGCTGCTGTTATTATTTGATGACGATGATTTTGAATCTTCAGTGTTATCATAATATTTTTCCGGATCAAGACCGTTTTCACGCATAAAAGATTCTATAGCTTTTTCCGAACGATACCCGTAAATCTCTTCAGAGTCCGGACATCCGGCATCATATAAATCAGCTTCGGCTTTGCCGTAATTAAACTTTTTATCTCCCATTTATAAATTCTCCACAATACTTTTATTTAATAATATATATGAGAATCATCTTCTATCAAAGCAACAATTTCATCTAAACCGTTCTTCACTTAATGACACTAAACCTTAAAAAACCTCATTACAGTGCAATTTGACACCGGATGAACGAAGTTTAGCCTGCAAATGAGGAACATCAACATCATTAAAATCAGTTTCTGAGGCCGCGGCAGTTCCCGCAGCCTGACCTGTAAGCGCACAGGACTGAATAACACGGGTAATATCCCACATGGAATCAGTTACGGAAATGTTTCGTCCGGCTGTGATAAGATTACGGATTTTGCTTCCATATAAACAAGAATACGGCAATTCGTAGACCGGTCCGCGATTACGCCAATCACCTATCATTCCGATACTATCGGAAACATATTGATGATCCGGTTGACTGTCGGGAGTGGATAAACCGACGATACGGCGAGTCATACGAAACTGCGGAATCGACGGAAATGTTACCGGAACGGCCTCCGGGTAATCCTTGCGATACCGCAAAATATCAGATAAAGCATATTGATGCGACATAACCGTAAAATCGGTAATCTCATCAGCATCAAGACCGGTAAATCTACGATTATTGTTTTCGGATTTCAGAATATCCGAATATCCGAGCATCTTCAGACGAACCCCGTCCGATTCCGAAAACCTGTAATACCATGCAGCAAGGACATTACCCGGTCCGAAAGTTGCACAGTCGGCACCTGAGCGAAAACAAACATCCGCATCACCTGTCGCATCTACTACATTCTTCGGCAAAATCGCACTTCTGCCTGATTTGTTTTCGATTATCACGGCTTTAATCCTGCCGTTATCCATTATACTATCGACAACAAGTGTCCCGTATATTATCTTTACTCCTGCATCAAGAAGCAACCTTTCTGCATCTACGGCAAATAACTGAGGATTATACTGAACGGCAAATCTTTGTTTTGAGCGTTCTTCCTCGCTGCCGTTTTCAAGCCACGCGCGAGGATACCAATCCCGGTCACATACTCCGCGGCTTATTGACAGACGAAGAAGTTCCTCCGAAATGCCGAAGGTTACCTGATGACCCATTCCGTCACATAACGGAAGATATATTGTTACAAGACCGAGCGTTGCAAGACCGCCAAGCATATACTCGCGTTCTGTCAAAACAGTTTTCGCACCGTTTCTTGCCGCAGCGAGAGCCGCAGCAATTCCGGCAATACCGCCCCCACAGACAAGGACGTCACATTCAGCGACAACATTCAGCTCTTTTGCAGGTTCAATGACTGTTTGCATAACAAATGCTCTATCAAAATTATTTTACAAACCAATCGAGAATCGGTTGGATTTCGGCATCCCAATATTCCCAGCAATGACTTCCCGACGATTCCTTATATGTTACGCTAAAGCCATTGTCTTCGAGAAGTTTACGGGTATTGCGGCTTGAATCGAGAAGATGATCTTCTGTTCCGCAGCACAGATATATTTCCGGCTTCGGGCGTTCTTCGGCAATAAGCTTATTAACCGCAGTGGGAATTGTATGAGGACCTCGATTTTCTTTCTTACCCCAAATAGAAACCCAATAAGGATCATCCGGATATTTGCATATATCGTATGCGCCTGAAAGACCTGCCACTTTGCCGAAAACGTTACTTTCATTAAGCGCAATTTTAAGGGCGCCGTATCCCCCCATAGATAGGCCGGCAATCCATGTTTCTTCGCGTTTACGGGATAAGCCGTTAAAGAATCCGTGACAAAGAGCAGGAAGTTCTTTTGTGATAAACGTATAATAATTCTGATATCCGCAATCCATATCCGTATACCAACACAAATCCGTTGTCGGCATGATAACCGCTATACCGTAACGATCGGCATATCTTTCTATTGAAGTCTGGCGCTGCCAGAAAGTATGGTCATCACTCATACCATGTAAAAGATAAAGAACCGGGAATGTAACACCCGCATTTATTTCGACGCCTATCTGATGCGCAGCATTCTGCGGAAGAATTACATCCATATTCACGCATTTTTCAAGAATATCGGAAAAAAAATCAACATGCATTAAAGCCATATAGTAACCTCATTTAAATAT
>JAZQQT010000127.1:0-4577 GCA_045629205.1 Eubacteriales bacterium | reverse complement strand
GTCGTTGATGGATGGGATGATCCGCGTATGCCAACACTTTGCGGTCTCAGAAGACGCGGATATACAGCCGCATCAATTAAAGATTTTGTTGGTAGAATTGGAGTTGCAAAATCAAATTCAATTGTTGATATTGAGCTTCTTGAACATTGTATTCGTGAAGAATTAAATTCTTCATTAGAAAGAAGAATTGCTGTTCTTGATCCAATCAAAGTAATAATCACTAATTATCCTGATAATAAAGAAGAATATTTTACCTTACCAAATAATCCTCAAAATTCGGAAGTTTCATATAGAAAGGTATTATTTTCAAAAGAACTTTATATTGATCGTTCAGATTTTTCGGATAATCCACCTCCTAAATTTTTCAGATTAAAGCCTAATTCAGAAGTACGTCTAATGGGTGCATATATTATTAAATGCAATGAAGTCGTTTATGATGAGAAAGGTGATATTAAAGAAATACACTGTTCAGCTGATTTTGAATCAGGAGCAAATAATCCGATTGACGGACGCAAAATAAAGGGGACAATTCATTGGGTTTCCGCAAAAGACTGTTTTTCAACAGAAATCAGATTATATGATCGTTTGTTTTCACAACCTGATGTGTTTGATTTACCTGAAGGGAAAGATTATTTTGATATCCTTAATAAGGATTCTGTTAAGATTTATCCAAACGCAAAGTGTGAGTCATCTATAAAAGATGCAGATAAAGGTGAAAGGTTCCAATTTGTCCGCGTCGGATATTTTATTAAAGATATGAAATTACCAAATGTTTTTAATATGACAGTAAATCTTAAAGATAGTTATAAGGCTTGATATTGAAAATCTAATTATATTCAGATAAAAAACCTCGGACATTGTCCGAGGTTTTTTATCTGAATGAATGATATATTATTATTCCCAATATTCTATTAATTTTAATGCGATTTGAACTGCATTTGTGGCAGCACCTTTTCTGAGATTGTCAGCAACAACCCATAGGTTAATCCCATTTTCTATACTGAAATCACGTCTTATTCTTCCGACGTATACATCATTGGTCCCTTTTGCAGTATAAGCCATTGGATATATGTTATTATTGACATCATCTTGAAGAATTATACCGTCAAAATTTCTGTATAAATCAAAAATATCACTGATGTTAAAACTCTTATTTAATTCAACATTTATACTTTCGCTATGACAATCAAATACAGGTACTCTGACTGTAGTTGCAGTTATCGCAAGTTGAGGAGCCGAAAATATTTTTCTTGTTTCATTGATCATTTTATGCTCTTCTTTTGTATAACCATCTTCGGTAAATGAATCAATATGTGGTAGACAATTTGAGAAAATAGGATAAGGAAATTTTGTCGGAGTTTCTCCATTTATTCCGTTTTTTAAATCATTATATCCTGCAAGCCCGGCGCCAGAAACGGCTTGATATGTTGAATATACTATACGTTTTATACCATAATTATCAAACAAAGGCTTTAATGCAACAACGGCTTGAATTGTAGAACAATTAGGATTTGCTATAATACCTTTATTTTTATAATCTTTAATTGCTTCCGGATTTACTTCCGGAACGACTAACGGAACTGCAGGATCTTGTCTCCATGCCGAACTATTATCAATTACAACACATCCGGACGCCGCGGCAATTGGTGCAAATTTTTCACTGACTGATCCTCCGGCTGAAAATAAAGCAATATCAAATTTTTCGTTAAAACTATTTTCAGTTAATTCTTTGAGAATATATTTTTTATTGAAAAAAGTAACCTCTTTTCCCGCAGATTTAGATGAACAAAAGAGAGTATAATCTGCTTCTAAATTATATTCTTCTAATACTTTCAAAAAGTTTCGTCCAACCATACCTGTGGCACCGACAATGGCAATTTTATATTTTTTCATGATGATACCTCTCAAAATATTTATGTAATACATTGACATTAAATATTTTATGTATTATAATTTAATATTATATCATTTCCTTACATATGTGTCAATATATCAGGAGAAAAAAATGCTTGTAAACGAATTTGATTATTATTTACCGGAGGAATTAATTGCTCAGACTCCGATTTCTAAACGTGATGAAAGTAGATTACTCGTTCTAAACAAAAAAGATGGTCTTGTTGAACACAGTATTTTTAAAAACATAATTGATTACTTTGAACCAGGGGATTGTCTTGTTCTTAATGACAGCAAGGTCATCCCAGCGAGATTACATGTTAACCCAATAAAAAATGATGAAATTGATTCAAATTGCTTATATGAAGTTTTTATTATCAAACAAATTTCGATGAATCAATTTGAATGTATAGTTCATCCGGGGAAAAAGTTTGTATATGGTAAAGAGTTTGATTTAAACGGAACTAGGCTAAAAGTTTCTGAAGTTAAAGAAAACGGTAACAGAATTATTGATTTTTCTTATAATGGAGATTTTTTTGAAATTATTAAAAAAATCGGTGAAGTTCCGTTGCCACCGTATATTCATTCAAAAATCAACGATCCCAATAGATATCAAACAATTTATGCTAAACATGATGGATCTGTTGCAGCTCCTACGGCAGGCCTTCATTTTACAGATGACGTTTTTAGAGCGTTAAAACAAAAAGGTGTGTCCATTTGTTATATTACATTACATGTTGGCATTGGAACCTTCAGACCTGTAAAAGTAGATAAAATTGAAGACCATATAATGCACTCCGAAAGTTTTTCATTATCTGCTGAAACATGTGATATCATAAATAAAACAAAACAAAGCGGACACAGAGTTTTTGCGGTAGGAACAACTGTTTGCAGAACCCTAGAATCTGTTGCAAATTCACAAAATGCTTCAATGTTATTTCCGGATTCGGGATGCACGGATATTTTTATTTACCCGGGATTTAATTTTAAAGTAATCGATTGTTTAATTACAAATTTTCATTTGCCTAAAAGCACGTTGATAATGTTGGTTTCTGCTTTTGCCGGGAAAGAAAATGTTATGAATGCTTATAATATCGCCGTAAAAAATAAATATCGTTTTTTCTCTTTTGGGGATGCAATGTTAATTAAATAATAGGTGTTTTATGTTTAAATTAATAAAAAAAAATAATGAGGCTCGAAGGGGAGAGTTTATAACACGGCACGGAGCTGTTCAAACTCCTGTTTTTATGAACGTTGCAACGTGCGGAGCTATCAAGGGCGGTTTATCTGCATATGACCTTGAACAAATCAAATGTCAAGTAATGCTTTGCAATACCTATCATTTGCATTTACGTCCAGGTGATAAAACCGTAAAAGACCGAGGCGGTCTTCATAAGTTTACAACATGGAATGGTCCCATTTTGACAGATAGTGGTGGATTTCAAGTTTTTTCTCTCTCATCGTTGCGTAAAATCACAGAAGAAGGAGTTACATTTTCTTCTCATCTTGACGGAAGCCGTATTTTTATGGGCCCGGAAGAAAGTATGAACATACAATTTAATCTTGGGTCTGATATAGCTATGGCTTTTGATGAATGCGTAGAAAATCCTTCAGAATATAAATATGTGAAAGATTCTTCATTAAGAACTATTCATTGGCTCGAAAGATGTGTAAAGGAAAATGATAAGTTAAATCAACAAGATCATTCTTTCTCACAAATGTTGTTTGGAATTAATCAGGGTTCGACTTATGATGATATAAGAATTGAAAATATGAAAAATATAGCATCATTTGACCTCCCGGGATATGCAATTGGCGGTTTGGCTGTTGGCGAAGATACTTCTGAAATGTATAGAATTATCGAAAGCGTAATTCCGTATATGCCGACAAATAAACCGAGATATTTAATGGGTGTTGGTACACCTGTTAATATTATTGAAGGTGTCAAACGTGGGATTGATTTTTTTGATTGCGTTATGCCGTCCAGGAATGCGAGACACGGTCATTTGTTTACTTCAAAAGGAATTGTGAATATCCATAATGCCAAATATATAAATGATGATTCTCCTTTAGATGACAACTGTGATTGTCCTTGTTGTAAACGATATACAAAAGCATATTTAAGGCATTTATTATGCTCCGGTGAAATGCTTGCAATGCGCTTGGCTGTTATTCATAATTTAAGATTTTACAATAAACTCATGGAAGATATCAGGTTATCAATAGAAAATAACTCTTTTAATTCGTTTGCCGAAGAAAAAATTGAGATATACGGAAAACGGATTTAATTATAGTATTCTGATAATTTTTACTTGATTTATAGATTCATTATCAATTTCAAAATAAATTGTTTGTTTAAAATCATCAGTTTCGAATTCTATTTTTTGATTATTTACATATATCGCGCATGTAAATGGAATAAATATTCTGCATTTAGCTATATTTTTTTTATGGTTCTCTATCGAGAATGTTACAATTGATCCATTATTACAAAAATCGTTTATTATACAATTTGAAGCAACAATAAATGGATCATCGTTATTTCTCATTTCTATATCCTTGTAAATACTGCATTCATTTGATTTGATTGATATTTTATTACATATTGTATATTTTTCCGAATAAATATCAGCAAATAGACCTGAAATATTTTTTTCGCTATCGGAAAAATTACAAATTATTCT
>JAZQQT010000126.1:0-6236 GCA_045629205.1 Eubacteriales bacterium | reverse complement strand
ATCCCGAAGAAGTCAAATACGGAAAAGTCATTCATGTTGCGACAAACGGCAGCGACGAAAACGACGGTTCCGAAAAATCGCCCGTCGCTACGATTTACGGCGCGGTTAAAAAGCTCGGAGAATACAAATCCGCAAACGGTCTACCCGAGGGCGGAATCAAAATCGAGTTTGCCGAAGGAATATATTCATTCCTTGAAACAGTCGAATTATCGGAAGAACTGGGCGGGGAAGACGGAAAACCGATCGTTTTTGCCGCGGCTGACGGCGCGAATGTTGTTTTTGACGGAGGTATCGTCCTTAACAACGAAGATTTCAAACCCGTAACGGACGAAGCCGTTCTCGCAATTCTTAAAGCCGATGCTCGATCCCATGTTCTCTGTCTTGATTTGTCAAAACCCGAATATTCGGTCCTTTTTAACGAAGGATATAACAGCTTTTTACAGACACTATCCTCCGACGGTGATATACAGACAATCGCAAGATGGCCGAATTATGATGAGTATCAAAGATCGGAAATAATCGAAAACGAGGGCGATTATTCCGTAATCGCCATAACGGAAGAACAGGTCGCGAACTGGTCTGCGTCTCCGACTCTCGCTTGGCTCGGTTACGGACAGTTCGATTGGAGTGAATCACGTATTACTCATGATATATTGTTTGATGCCGAAAGAAACGCGATCTGCATACCGAATAATCTGGTTTCTTATCAGCCGGTTGAAAACAATATGCCCTTTTTTGTTTACGATCTTCTTTGCGAACTCGACGAACCCGGAGAATACTATCGCGACAACGAAAACAAGCTGCTGTATTACTGGCCGTCAAAAGACCTTGGCAAAACAAAACTGTCCATAAGCGCGAATCCGTCTTTCGGATTTGATATTAAAAATGCAAAATATATTACCATCAAAGGTATAACCTTCGAAAATTACTGCAAAACTCCGATTAAAGGAGAAACAGATCATTTCTCGCTTCTCGACTGCACAATCAGCTGCTGCGGTGACTATGCCGTTGATATAAACGGAAACAACAACACCTTTGACGGCAACACAATGTTTGATCTCGCCCAGGGCGGGTTTAATCTGGTAGGCGGAAATGTAGGAACACTTGAAATAAGCGATACCTCGGTTACGAACAATCACGTTTATCATTTCGGTCTGGTAGGAAGAACTTATAAACCGGCGATCAAGCTTGTCGGAAGCGGATTTTATATTGCACACAATGAGATACATGACGCGCCGCACAATGCTATTTTGGGAGCCATGGCAAATACCATAATCGAATATAACGAGATATATGATGTCGTAAAATGCTCATCTGATGCCGGAGCAATATATTCCGGAAGAAACTGGTATGAAAAAGGCGGAATTATAAGATATAATTATTTCCACGATATTCAGGATGAACTTTTCGGCGGAAATCCGCTCGCTGTTTATTATGACGATACTCTTGCGTTCCAGGAATGCTATAGTAATATATTCGTAAATGTTGCGGGAAATTCTGTCGGAGCAAGCGGAAGAAACATAAGCGTATACAATAATGTTTGTGTTAACAGCTACGGAATAGGATTCGACGGACGCGGCTTCTCATGGTACCCGACAGTTACGAGTTATCCCGGAGGATTATGGTCGGGAGATGTAGGTGAAAATTATCTTACCGATCTCTGGAGATATGCGACGCCGGAGCTTATTTCGATTCTTGAAATGAGAACCACCGATGAGTTAGTCGATCTCAAAGGTATAACACAGGACATGCTTGATTCGCCTGCACCGCCGGCATACGTAAACGTTATCGGAAACATAAGTTATAACTGCACATCTGTTGTTTCGGAAAGAAAGAACTATATTTTCAACAGAAACCGTTATTTGGTCGAAAACGGTATGGGAACTCTTTTAAAAGCTCCTGCCGGAAGCTTAGACAAATCTGTTTACTGGTTTGGAACCGTTTGCGACAATCTTGATTATACGGAAAATTCCGAAGGTGTTTTTGTTGATCCTGAAAACGGCAATTTCTTCTTAAAGGAAGATTCTAAGGTTTACAGAGATATCGTCGGTTTTGAAAAATGGGATTACAGTCTTATCGGAATTCAAAAATAACAAAACATATACTATATAGGACGGGGAAAATCCCCGTCCTTTTCTTGACAAATCAATTCTGTTATAATATAATGAAAAAAATTACTTGTCGGGAGTTTCAAAATGAAAAAAATTATTTCCATTATTTTATCGGCAGTATTATTGCTGTGTCTTTTTACTGCATGTCAGGAAAACAACACAACAGATAACGAATCTGATGAAAAATTCGGAAAAGTATTCTATGTATCTGTCGACGGCAGCGATGAAAACGACGGAACAAAGACTGCGCCCCTTGCAACGCTTAACGAAGCAGTTGAAAAGCTGAAGTCATTTATTTCCGAAAACGGACTTCCGGAAGGCGGAATAAAAGTTGAAATTGCCTCCGGAAACTATAAAATTAAACAAACGACGGTGATTCCCGCAGAGATAAGCGGTGAAGAAGGAAAGCCAATTGTTTTTGCTGCGGAAAAAGACGGAACGGTAACACTCGACGGCAGCGCCGATCTTGATTATACAAAATTCTCCGCACTTAACGACTGTGACGGAGCCGAACCCGAAAGAATAATCTCCCCGGAAGCAAAAAACAATGTCGTAGTATATGATTTATCTGCTGTTGATTTATATGATGCGCCGGCGGTTCATATGGGCGGTTCCGGCACATGGGAATATATGCATAATACATACAGACAGGAATTGTTTGTAAACGGAGAAAGACAGACGCTTTCAAGATATCCCAACGATGGTTTTGTAGTTTATCAGGCAACTGACGCAACAACATACACAAGCACAATCCATGTCCCCGACGAAAAATTCGATATATGGAGCAAACATCCGGAAGATGTAGTTGTTTCCGGATATCCGGGCAGTGACTGGAACATGTTCTTCCTCGCCTCACATCTTGTATCATGGAACGAAACAACAAGAACTTTGGATATTATCAATTGTCCGAACTGTCATGACGGTGACGTTCAGATTTATATGCTCAATTCATTGGAAGAACTTGATTCTCCCGGAGAATATTTTATAGATTACTCCAAGAAACTTTTGTATTGGTGGCCGGATACCGATATCAATTCCGCAAAAATCAATTTCTCCGTCCTTGAAGAAGCACATAATATTATCGACCTTGACGGATGTTCGTTTGTCACAATCAAAGGTCTTAATTTTGTTTATGTCAGAAACAGAGGCATTTACAGCACTGCTCCGGTTTCGGACGTTACCGTTGAAAAATGCAGTTTCTTTGATTTCGCTTCGGCATACTGTGTCGCATTGGACGGTAAAAGAATTACCGTAAAAGACAGCGATTTTGAAAATCTCGGTGCCGGTGCAATAGCGATTTCGGGAGGCGATTCCGCAGGGACTCTTGAACCTTCCGAATCTGTAATTACGAATAATCATATCAAATCATTCCAGAAGCTTTATTCCGGATACAATCCCGCAATTACATGCAAGGGAAGCGGTTTCATTATCTCTCATAACACGGCACATGACAGTCCTCACTCTGCTATTCTTCTTAACGGAAACACAAGCAATACAATAATCGAATACAATGAATTCTACGACCTCTGCCGTGAAATTTCAGACGGAGGAGCGATATACATAGGACATAACTGGCAGGGATGTTCAAATATTATCAGATACAATCTGATTTACGACGTAAAAGACCTTCTCAAATACGGCGGCGGAAACGGTATTTATCTCGACGACAGTGTGGGAATCCAACAGGTTTACGGCAATATTCTTGTTAATATCGGCGGAAACGGAATTACGACCGGCGGCGGAAGACATATCGACGTCCACCATAATTTCCTTGCAAATGTTGAAGGCGATACAATATATATGAACGATAACGGAATTAACTGGCAAGCCGGCTCAACTGTATACGGACAGGATTTATGGTTAGGAATTATCGATTATTGGCAATCGGATATCTGGAGATATGCATACCCGGAAAAACTTACCATGGTTGAACTTGACGAAACCGAAAATCTCGACAGAGTGCTCGACTGCGCAGGTAATATCTGTTACTGCACTATTGCGGATAATGCAAGCGTTAATCCCGTAACGGCAGGCGACGGCTGGGAAAATCACATTTATTGGAATCCGATGGTCAGAACCCGCGATTCCGTATGGAAATACGGTGAAATAAGCAATAATCTTATTTACAATAATTATGATATGTTCGTTGATTATCAAAACGGAGACTATCATCTCAGAGAAGACGCGCAGGTTTACAGAGATATAATCGGCTTTGAAAAAGTGGATATGTCTGCAATCGGATGTCAGAGATAAATGGACATATTCACTGTAGCAAATGACGTAAAAACCGAATTTACGGAAAAAAAATCTGTTTTTATCGCAAATGTATTTTTTGTTTCAACCGAAGAAGAAGCCTTAAATCGGATTGAAACCGTAAAAAACGAATATCCGGACGCAACGCATCACTGTTGGGCATACAGGCTGAGAATGTTCGGCAAAGAAAAATGCTCAGATGACGGTGAGCCGCAGGGGACTGCGGGAATGCCGATTCTTAACGTCATAAAAGCAAACGGCATAACCGACGTTCTTGTTGTGGTAACAAGATATTTCGGCGGAATATTGCTCGGCGCCGGAGGTCTTGTCCGCGCATATACGAAAGGAGCTGCAGACAGCCTCTCAACAGCAGGCAAAGCTGAAATAACAGGCAGAACAGTCTTTGAATTGTCTTACGGATATGACAAACACAAAACAATCGAAAAAATGATTGAAAAATTCAACGGTAAAGAAGTATCTTCGAATTTTACCGATTCTGTCTGTATTTCTGTTGATATGGAGACTGCCGATTATAACGCTTTTTCCGTTGCTGTAAATAATATTTATTATTGCGGTATGGAAATAAAAGTTCTGCACGAATATCTTTCAAGAAAAACAATTTAATATTGTTTCACGTGAAACAATAAAAAAGTCCCTCGTTTTTCCCTACGGGTCGATAAAGAAGTTTTTTGGAATGTGGATTTTGTACGGCAAAATCCGATGCTCGTTAAGTATTAAGACAAATCAGAGTTTGTAGAGGTCAAGTAAAGTGCATATTATTAATACTTATGCTGATATTCCGGCCGTTTTTGAAAGCGGCCATTTCAGCTTTGAAAAATGGAAACTATATATTGATAAATGGATTCCGCAAGCCAAAGCATTGTGTGTTGCCGACATGAAGGAGTGTTTGGATGCCGGCTATTCTTGGCAGAGAGATTTTCTGCCGGTTTTAGATTTTGTATTGGCCACCCCGGATTTGTGCGAAAAAGCGGTCAAAGCATTTCAAACAGTTGTAGATCATCTTGATGATCGAATTATCAAAGTGTTCGGCAAAACCGTCAATGCTGATGTTATCTTGTACGTAGGATTGTGTAACGGAGCCGGTTGGGTAACGGAAATCAACGGTGTATCGACAGTGCTTCTCGGAATAGAAAAAATACTGGAACTCGGATGGTATAGTGTTGATGATATGACCGGATTGATTATTCATGAGTTAGGTCATATATATCAAGCTCAATACGGAGCGTTACATGAACAAACCGATTCTTTGGAGGAGCAGTTTCTTTGGCAATTGTTTACCGAAGGTGTAGCAATGACTTTTGAGCAAAAGATAATCGGTTGCGAAGAATACTTTCATCAAAATAAGGACGGCTGGAAAGACTGGTGCGATTGCCATTCAGAGTTGATCAAACAATCCTTTAGCCGGGATTTGAAAACCATGACAAAATCAAATCAACGGTATTTTGGAGATTGGGTCAGCTTTGAAGAGCATGGCGACACAGGCTACTATCTCGGGAGTATGTTCGTGCATTACTTACTGAGATTTGATTCCTTTGAAAACGTCATTAAGTACCGTATAAGTCAAGTAAGGGAAAAATACGGGAATTTTATGAAAGCATCTCAATAAATCCCGGTTTGTGGAGCAAAAAATCACCCGCCAAAGAGGAAGCGTGTTTCCTTTTCGGTGGGTTTTTCATCTGAAAACATCCTTATACGGCTGCCGCTCGATCAGTCGGTTTTGTCGGGCACTTGACGGATCGCGGCGAATATGGTAGAATGGCCAAAAGACTGACCAAGGAGCGTGACAGGATGTTTCTGAACGCAGCAGACTACGAAGTCGGAGGCCAAGCGGTCTTAGGAAGACAACAAAAG
>JAZQQT010000125.1:0-2973 GCA_045629205.1 Eubacteriales bacterium | reverse complement strand
CTTCATTTCGGGGCTTTCCGCACGACCACATGAAAGACCATAACGACGACCACATGAAAAACGGCGATCGAAAATCAAAATTTCATATTTCGGGGTGTGGCCCAATGGTAAGGCGCTACATTTGGGATGTAGATTTCGCTGGTTCGATTCCAGTCACTCCGACCATATCGAGTGTTCATAACGGATCCCAGTTATAGACACTCGATTTTTTCTTCTCTGCTTGTAACCGAGGGTGTTAGGGAGGACTCAATAAGTTTTTTGCATTGAAATAAAAACAGTATGTGAGCGTAGCCACGGTTGCTATGCTTGCTACAATGTAATATTTTCGGTTGTTCAACTGTTGTTTGATTTTCTCAATAACGCCTCTCTTGAAATCAACTCTTGTTTGTGATATTATATATACAACGAGAGCGGCTTTCGATTCATTTCAAAGGAGAAAACTTATGAATATTGAGATAGTAGGAAAACAGATTGCATCTATGCGTAAAGAAAAAGGAATCAAGCAAGAGGAACTTGCCAAATTCGTTGGCGTTAGTACGCAGGCAGTTTCCAAATGGGAAAATGGTGGCGTTCCAGATACCGAACTTTTACCGAAAATAGCAGATTTCTTTTCCGTATCGATTGATTATCTGTTCGGAAGGAGTATTACAGATTACAGTGATCTGCAAACAGCTTTAATCAAAAAAATAGGTGATACACCGGCAGATGAGCAAATGAAGCTTGTTTTCAATTATTGTTGGGATATGGAACGTGCGCTGATGCCAAATCGTAAATATATTGACACGGAAAGTATTGAAGATTATGAGAACGGAATTGATGATAACGCACAGCATTATTCTTCTGTAATGCAAAACAGCGGATTTACAAGAATGGGAATAGCCAATCGGAGTCAATATTTCTTGATTGTTCCCGAGCCTGAAAACACGGACAAAGCTTATCTTGATGGTATCGATTATCCAAGCTTTTTCAAGGATCTTTCAGATGAATTTTTTTGGAATACATGCATATTTTTGACCAAACGGGGTTACGAAAAATCTTTCACGCCGAATCTGCTTGTAAAAAATATGAATATCGAGCTTGATAAGGCGAATGAAATATTAAGGACACTTATAAAATACAGAATGGTGTATTTTGAATTGGTAGAAATGGATGATAATTTGATAGAAATATATCATTTTCGTCCCACCCCATCTTTTATCGCTTTAATGATTTTTGCGCGAGAAATTATTGCTACGCCGGAAATTTTTGCTTATTATTGTGAAAACAGAACTGTACCGTATTTGAAATAATATTTTCGTTATGAACATTCCGACCTAAAATCAAGGTCTTCCGCCTCATTTTCACGGAAGACCGTTTTCTTTGTCTATTGCATATCATTTATTGCACTCTGAAAACCCGGAGACCGCCCTATTACGAGGCGGTATCCGTTTCTGTTATTCGATGTTTTCGGAATAAAATCATCACCGCACTGCACAGGTGCGTTTTGTCCCTTTACAAAACCGTCATTTTTAGGTATAATAAAGAAGCAGAAAGGAGGATGTTCATGAGCATAGCAAAATCAATTACCGAATTGAGAACTGCAAGCGGAATGTCTCAGCAATCACTGGCGGATGCGCTGTACGTTTCAAGAGACCTTGTTTCAAAATGGGAACGCGGTTTGAGACGACCCGATTACCGGATGATTGAAAAAATATCCGAAGTATTCAATGTTTCCCCGGATGCAATTATTGACAAAAAGAATTTCATATACAGCGAACTTGCCGAATGCTTTTCCGGCGGAGAAGATTTATCGGAAGAAAAGCTCACAAACATACTGAATGCTTTTTTGCGAAAGCAGACGGCAAAAAACGCCGACGTGTTTGTGAAAAGGTATTACTTCATGAAAAGTGTAACCGAAATATCCGATGAATACGGCATCGGCGAAAACCACGTGAGGAGCATCCTCTCCAAAATGAGAAAGAGACTGAAAAAGTATCTCGGAAAGGACAGAACATGAACGAAGAAAAAATATATAATGTCATCTCGGGGATCGACGAAGACCTGACCGACAGAAGTCTGTCACGTAAGACGCAAACAAAAGCGGAAAAGCGCAGAACGTTCCGCTGGCTGTACGCAGCCGCCGCGGCACTTGCCGTTTGCGTGATCGCTGCTCTGCCGATTTTCAGCCCTCTTCTGCGTTCACCGGACTCTCCGGTCATTGATCCGCCCGCAAGTGATACCTGTTCCGAATCGTCTGTGGGAGATCCCGTTGACGCTCAAACTGAAGAACCGATTGCCTACACGGAATACGAGCCGCCTGTTTGGGCAATCGTTGCAAACAGACCTTTTGCTATTCTGAAAATCCATGAAATCACCGATGAAAAGATCATATTATCGCAGAATCCCACATCAAGTAAGGATCGTTCCTATGTAAAAATCACGGGAGAGATCGTTGCCGCTTACCACACCGAAGCATTTACGGAAGGCGATCCCATTCTGGACGGAAGCGGCGCGGAACCCCTTCCGTTTGAAAACGTCGCGGCAATTTATTTCACCGACGACACCGTATCGCAGCTTCAACCCGGTGATACCGTTCTGTTCTATGTAATCAAAATGAACCGAAACGCAGTGTTTTATTACGGTCCGGCAACGAATGAACATGGACTTTCCGAGTATCTCCCGATCAAAAACGGAAAAATCAGAATAAAACCGGAAGATTTCAATACCTTTTCCTTTGCTCATCTGCAAGTTCTGAACGACGCTGTGAGAGAACATCAGCGTTATTCATCCGAAGCCGGCTTTCCTACGCAATGTGTCGAAGACGGCATGACGATCGAAGAGCTTACCGAATTTTTCAAATCGTGGGATTCCGCAGTGAAATCCTATCGGGAAGAACGGAAGCAAAGCCCTTACCCTAATATGATTATTGTTTATTGATTTTCTCACAGATACATAAAATTAAAGCGGTCTTACGTCTCGTTTCACGTCAGACCG
>JAZQQT010000124.1:0-2326 GCA_045629205.1 Eubacteriales bacterium | reverse complement strand
ATTTGCCGTAGGCAAATATTTCACTATTCGGAAATTATATATAATTTCCCTGCTTGCTATGGCATGAGACAAAGATACCCGCTGAAAAAGAAAAACTTTTCAGCGGGTTGTTTCTTTTAGCTCGACAAACCGGGATTTGTCAAGATGGCTGTTTTATGCAAGTTTATCAAGTTATTTTCTGTCAACCTCTGCACGATCAAATTTGATTTTAACGGTGAAATCTTCCGGATACGAATTTAAATCCTGCAAATCAATTTCTAAAGTAAAATAATCACCGTGATCTGAAAGCCGATCTGATAACCACCATATTTCTTTCCTGTTGTGCAGAGAAATGTGATCGGTCAACAATTTATAATTGTAAAAACGAATCTCTTTGATTGAATTATCATACAATGCACCTTTGGCATTGATCTTTAATGACAGGCAGTTGCGGTTATATTTGTCTTTTTCTTTGATAAATTTGTTATAATCAAAGGGGAATTCAAATGATTCAATTTGTGTGATACAAGCATCATGCAAACCATATACCCAATACCATTCCGGAGGATTATCAGGACAAGTTGAAATATATATTTTGCCTTTTGCCATTGAAATTACCTCCGCAAATTCCGATTTGTCAATATCTCTTATATCTGATATTACTGTACAAAACCAAAAAAACATCCTTATCCACCCGTAGCATCCGAGCTGCGGGAGTTTTTTGCATATTCTGTCGTATTTTTTTCGGAAAATCAGGTTTTGAAAGGAACGCGTATTACCGCTCCTTCTGTAATAATGTTTGGATTTTTAATGGAATTCAGGCTCTGAAGTATCGCCACCGTAGTCCCATAGCGTTGAGCGATGACGGAAAGACAGTCTCCCTTTTTTATTGTATAAAAAAAGCACGCTGATTCCGATATGCCTCCGACAACATTTGCAAGCTCGCTGTCTGTCAGTTCCGCAAAATTATTATTCATTGTTTCCGGCTCTTTTCCCGATTTATTTAAATAATCACTCTGCTTTTTCATGAGAACTTTTCACCTCGTTTTTTCAGTATGTTTCGTTTTCTTTGATGTATTTGCGGATGTATGCAAAGGCTGCTTCTTCGCCCTCGTCTTTAAGCATGACGAGGAGCTTCTCAAGGAATGTCTCCGTTTCGGGGTGGATGAATCTCATCGCTCTTGCGTGATCGAAATATTCGTATGGATGTGCGTCGGTATAGTTTGCGCCCTGATATATCTTGCTGGCAGCCACCCTGTCACAGAACATTTCGATAACGTATTTAAGCGGCATTTTTACCGGGCAGAATCCTTTGCCCTTCATGTGGTCGGTCCAGTATTCGAAATGATGTCTGTTTCTGCCCTTGTGATGCAGCCACGCCTGCGAATATCCGAATTCAGCGCGCTCTCCTTCGTTTGGGCTTTTTGTTCCGGTATAGTATTTCGCTCCCGGAATAAATTCCGTAAATGAATATTTTGAGAGATCGTGGAACAGCCCCTGAAAGCCTATTCCTGCTTTAAAACAGTGCTCTATTACTTTGTGACGGTGTTTTGTTATCGTTTTGAAATGTTTGATGGGATGCGCCATATTATAGCTTCCTTATCTGTTTTCGGATTTGACTTTTTCGATCCATTCTTCAAGACACAAACCGCTTTCGGTTATTTCTTTTGCGTATTCGCCCACATATCTGAAGTGCCACGGCTCGAAAATTATTTTTGTGATGTCTTTTTTGTCGCTCGGGTAACGGAGAATGAATCCGTATTCCGAGCAGTGAGCCTTGAGCCACTTTGCCGCGTCGGTATTCATATATCCTTCGTCAAGTGTCTGATATGACGGAGTGACTATGTCTGCGGCAAGTCCCGTGTGGTGCTCGCTCGTTCCGGGAACGGCGATGATGGTCGCTGTCTTGGCGTATGCCTCGCTTTCGCTCATACCCTTATTTTTGTAATATTTGAGTTTATCGTTAAAGAGTTCTTTTTGTCTGCTTATCGTGCGGTATGCGGAGCATATGGTGAGCTCTATGCCGTCTTTTTTCGCTCCGGCTATCATCTTTTTGACTGCTTCGGCTGCAACTGCGGAAAGCTGATATTTGCCCTGCGCCGTTGTTAAATCGTCAACCGAAAATCCGTCCGGAAGGGGATTGTCTATGTTGCAGAGAACAAGCAGTGGGTCATCAAGAATGCTTTTTTTCGCCCGTGTTCTCTTCGGTAGGCGTTTGAGGATCTGTCGGTTCGGTTGGCTCGTTTTCGTTTTCGTTTCCGGCAGGATCTGCGGTCTGCTGAGGTTCGGACGGATCTTCCGTTTCCTTCGGATTGTCGGGAGCGTTCGGCTCATCCGGTTCCGTCGG
>JAZQQT010000123.1:0-14620 GCA_045629205.1 Eubacteriales bacterium | reverse complement strand
GTCAAAGAACTTTTCCAAGTCCATGTCGACTGTCCATACCTTGCCTTGCTCAAGATAATCCCTGCATTTCCTCAGTGCGTCGTGAGCGCTTCTTTTCGGTCGGAAGCCATAGCTCGTCTCTGCGAACTTTGGTTCGTAGATGCTGTAGGCGATATCTTCAAAAGAAATATCATCGTTTTTCTGCATTCTTATATATTGATAATCCTGATATTTGCATAAACAGAAGTATGTAGAAAGTGTAAGCTCCTGAGCGTCAAGATTTTGCCATTCAACGGTTATCTTCGGCTTATCTGTCGTGAATTGTATAACTTTCAGCGAAAGTCTTTCACTGTCTGAAACATGGACTATTCCCGAGAGTGTAATCACGGAGTTGAGTCCGAGCGTTTTGTTTACTTTTATTCTTTCTTTTTCGGTCAACATCATATTTTTTACTCCTGAAAAATCTACGAATATCCCGTTGTTATAGTTATAACCGACAGTCTGAGATTGAAAATAAAATTTATAGTCTGTCTTAAATTCGGGAACAAGTCCTTCTGTCCATTTCCCTTTATTTAAAAGGTCTGCGATATAGTTTTTTCCATCGGCAGCTAATTGTGTTTCAACCGATTCACTTTCTGTTTCATTAAAACAGAACTGATCCCACGGAATCTGGTATTCTCTCTTGGGGGAGGTCAGAAAACAGACGGCAACGACGATACAAGTCAAAACAGCGATTATTATAATCCATAATGTCGGTTTTTTGTAATTTATTATATTTTTAATCCTTTCTTTAACTCCTACTTCTCCGAAGGCGATCGGACATGCGGCTATTCTTTTTCTGTTTACGCTGCAGTTGAGCAACGCCGTGGAATATGCGCGAAGCATTTCTTTATCCATTGTGCTCGCAACTTTTTCGTCGCAGGCCGATTCTATATCTCTGCAAAGCAGAATATATGCCGGCCACATCAGAGGGTTGAACCAGTAAACGGAGAGTATAATAAATCCCAAAGGTTTCCAAAGATGATCTTTTCTTTCGATATGGGCTTTTTCATGCGCAATGACATGTATAATATCATTCTCTTCTATCATGTATGGCAGATATATTACCGGACGAAGAATACCAAAAACAAAAGGGGATTCGACAGCTTCGCTTTGTTTGATTCCTTCTCTGTAAGGAGTGGCTGTCCGCAGTTTCCTTTTCAGCAGAAATGTGCTGACAACTGCGTAAAGGAGCATCGCGATAAGACCGCTCAACCATATCCATGATAAAACAGCAGTCCATATATGAAGCGGATTCGCGCTTTCTTCGACAGCAGGAGAAAACGATTCCGATATGATAGGATTTATGGCATTATCAAGAATCCTGATGCCGCTGTTAATCTGTGGATTCTCGGAAACAGTAATTTCCGAAGGGATAGGTTCGGCGCTCGGAACAAGACTGAATTTGCTTTCAAATGAAAACGGAATGATTAAACGAACGGCTACAAGTCCCCATAAAACGCAAAACAGCCACTTCGGTGCTTTTTTGAAAATCAAACGTAATACAATAATAACGAGAATCAATATGCTCGCTGTCAGGCTGAGATTTACCAGCTTGAGAAACAGAGTATTCATTATTCTTTCCTCTTATCAATTATACGGCGGATCTCTTCTATTTCGTTATCGGACAGTTTCTGTTTTTTTGCGAATGCGGCAATAAAAGCCGGAATTGAATTTTCAAATGTTTTATCCATGAATTCTTCCATTTCGGCCAATTGAACATCTTCCTTACTGAATAGGGAAGTAATTACAGAATCGTCGTTTTTCAATACGCCGCGTTCAACGAGACGTTTGATTACTGTATATGTAGTGGTTCGGCTCCAATCCAATTCCTCTTTACAGTATTTCGCAAGAGCGGAGCAGGATACGGGTTCATATTTCCAAAGAATCAAACAAAATCGGTATTCACTGTCAAATATTTTCGGCGCGTTCATTTTTATCACTCCTTCTTGATGTCTACCGGATTAGACTAAATTTAGTCTATCACGTTAGACAAATATTGTCAATATGTGATTTCTACAGTTCGAAAAGAATTTACAAATGCCGAACGAAATATGTTTGTTTGGAAATATGATATATAAAAGCATCCGCATCAATGATTTGTCACTGATGCGGATGTGTGATTTAAACAAGTGTATTACGGTTAATGAGAACAGGCTTACAGTCTGACTTCTTTTCCTGTTTTTGCGGATTCGTAAATGGCATCGAGGATCTTTATCATATCCTGACCCTGCTGAGGAACGTAATCCGGTTTGTCACCGTCAAGAATGATTCTTACAAAGTGATGGAGAGCTGCAAAGTGTCCGTCGCCCATATCACCTCTGCGGAGTTCGTCAACGAGCTTGCCGTTTTCTTCTGTAAAGATTTCGGCGTCGCCGTTATCGGACCATTTAAGACCTGCTTTTGTTCCGCGAAGTTCAACGAAACGGCATTCTTCTTTAATATTGGAAGCCCAGCTGAATTCTATCTGGAGGCAGGCGCCGTTTTCAAAACGGATAAAGCCCATTGCAAGGTCTTCAACGTCGAATGTTCCTTCGTCGTTTGCGTCACCGAATTTGGAATGTTCACTGTCTGCTTCTGCCGTATTGTCGGCAAATTTGTTATATGTGCATCCCGAAACGGATACCGGTTTGGGATTGCCCATAAGCCAGATTGAAAGGTCGATCATATGAACACCGAGATCGATAAGGGGACCGCCGCCCGACTGGGCTTTCGTTGTAAACCAGCCGCCTTTTCCGGGAATGCCGCGACGTCTGATCCATCCGCAGCGTCCGCAGTAAATTTCTCCGCATCCGCCGGCGTCGATGAATTTCTTGAGATACTGTGAGTTTTCATAGTAACGGTTGTTTCTCATAACCATAAGGACTTTGCCGTATTTTTCGCTGGCTTCTTTCATTTTCAGCTGTTCGGCAGCGTTGATGGCATCCGGTTTTTCGGAGAAAACGTGGCAGCCGTGTTCCATTGCGTAAACGGCGATGATCGAGTGCAGATAGTTTGGAGTTGCGATGTCAACTGCGTCAAGCTCTTCTTTGTCAATCATCTCTTTGAAATCGGTGTAAACCTTTGTTCCTTCGAGGTTATATTTCTTTACACCGTTGATGGCTCTGGATTCAATAATATCACAGAGCGCAACAAGTTCAACACGGGGATTTGTTGCGTGACATGCAAGATGTCCGCTGCCCATTCCGCCGATTCCTATGAGCGCGAGTCTTAATTTTTTCATGATATATCCTTTCTTTTCGGCATAACGCCGATTGGTTATTTATCGTTGCCCGATTGATTGACTGCTTTTTCGTAGTCTTCACGGGTTATTAACAGATTTAATGCTTCCAGCATCTTTGTCGGCGAAAGATTTTCGGGTAAGTCCAAAGATTTCAAAAACAGTTTTCTACGTTTCTCGGCGTTGTCTGTTCCCGTTAATCCGTCGAGATATAAATCGGTTTTTGTTATGGGCTTTGTATTTGTTTTCGAAGGGTTATTTCCGACACCCATTTTGATAAGTGTTTGCTCAAGTATTTCTGCGGAAATTCCCTCAACTCCGAGTATGCCTTCCTTTGATGCGTTTTTTTTGCGCTTTTCTTTGCCTTCTATTCTCGGCAAAAAAATATTGGTGATATATTCTTTGCTTACGATGCTTTCTATATGCTTTCTTATGACCATTCCGGCTTTATCGCTGTCTGTCAGAATGATAATTCCTCTTTTTTCGGCGCATTTTCTGATAAAATTTTTTAGTTCTTTATTGTTGAAAAGCCCGAAACCGTCGGTTTTGATTACGGTGGCGTCGCACACTTTTTTTACTGCGGCAATGTCGTATTTTCCCTCAACTATTATGATTTTATCTGTATGTATCATAAAACGCAGATACACTCGGCAACGAGTTTCGTTAAAATTTCTTCCGGCGGAACGGAATACGATTTCGCCTGTTTGTCAGCTTTTGCGCATATATCGGCGATTTTTTTCGTTTTTTCTGCATTCAGAAAGCGGGCGGTATTCATCGAATTTCTGACAACAAAATCCTTTATTCCCGTAAGCTTTGCTATTTCCCCCTGTGAATACCCCTTGTTGGAAAGGATATTGATTTTGCAAAGATTCAACAGCGTTTTGTAAATACCGCCGAGAACCATATTTACGTCAAAATCGGACTGCTTCATCAAATCGTTGATGACCCTCAGCGCTTTATCTGCTTTTTTTTCGATAATTGACGTTCCGATTAAAAACGAATTTGATTCGAGCGTAAACGTGCATACTGCGTCTACGTCTTTTTCGGTAATAACCGGATTTTTCGCGTATGCCGCAAGTTTATCAATCTCATTTTTGAGCGAATACATCTCATTGTCAATATTGTCGAGAATATACTGCACCGTTTGGAGGGAAATGCTTTTTCCGGCTTTTTTAAGATTCTGAGCCACCCATTTTTCAAGAGTCGGTCTGTCGAGATTGTTGATTTCTACTGTCAAGCCTATTGACTTTACAGTGTCGAGAAATGCCTTATATGCCTTGGTTCTTGCATCATATTTGATCTGTTCGCAGATTATACAGACTGTTGTTTCGTCAGGAATCGATTCTGCATTATCCGCAAGATAGGAAATAACGTCCGAGGAAAGAGGGAAGTCCTTGATAATAATGAATTTGCTTCCCGATTGAAGTGAGACGCTGAAACATAAATCGCCGAACTCCCGGACGGTCATATTTTTGTCTTCACACAGTATTACATCAGTTAAGGAGTCTTCTCCGGAAATAACGGTATTCCGCAGTTTTGCAAGATAAAACCGTTTCAGATAAAGGCAGTCCCCAAAAAAGAAATACAGTTTTTTATATAATCCGTTTTTCAGTTGTTGAGTCAGAATATCGCTGTCCATATTATTTTAACGTTACTATGGTAACGCCGGTTTCTCCTTCGCCGTATACTCCGAGTCTGAACTCGTCAACGAGTTTATGTTGTTTCAGATGTGCTTTTATTGCGCTGCGCAGCGCTCCGGAACCTTTTCCGTGAATAATCGTTATGTTTTTCAGCCCGGACATATAGCAGTTATTTATAAAGTCGTCTACCTCTATTTCCGCTTCGTATGCCGTAAGTCCTCTTACATCCAATTCTAATGATGCCGCGCGGCTGCCGCGTTCGGCCTTGATGGATGATGCGCCTGTAAAATCTGATTTTATAAACTGCTTTTCAATCAGTTCAACGTCGCTGAGTTTCAGCTTGGTTTTTATGATGCCTGCCTGAACCGTGAGATTGCCTTTTGCATCCGGCGGTTCGATTACGGTTCCTTCTTTATCAAGGGAAACGATACGTATTGTATCTCCTTTTACTATCGGACGTTTCGGCTTGGCTGCTTTCGGCTTTTCTATCTTTAATTCGGAAGCGGCTTTTGACGTCATTTCCTTCAACTCGGTTTTCGCTTCCGCAAGCTTTTCGTCAAGCTTCTCTCTGTCTTTTTGTCTTTTTATGGTTTCAAGTTCGGAGATCAGTCGCTTTCCTTCTTTTTCGCTTTCGTTAACGATTTTTGCCGCCTGTTCTTTTGCTTTGTTTATTATTTCTTCTGCCTGACGTTTGATTTCCGCTGCTGCCTGTTCCTGTCCCGACAGAACGGTCTGAGCTTCTTTTCTCATTTGAGCGGCTTCCCGGGCGTCAAATTCGATTTGTTTTCTGCTGATTTCTATGTCGGCAAGAATCGAATCCATTTTGACTGTTTCATTGGAAAGCTTTTCTTTTGCAATATCTATTATGTCGTCGCTTAATCCAAGTCTGGATGCAATGGCAAATGCGTTGGATTTTCCGGGTAATCCGGTTATAAGCCTGTATGTCGGTTTTAATGTGGTAACATCAAATTCACAGGATGCGTTTTCCGCATGAGGATTGCTGACAGCAAATACCTTGAGTTCGGCATAGTGCGTCGTGCATATAAGTCTTGTTCCGAAGTTCTGAATATATTCTATGATTGCCATTGCGAGAGCGGCGCCTTCTGCGGGATCTGTTCCCGAGCCGAGTTCGTCAATAAGGACGAGTGAGTCTTCCGTTATTTTGGATATGATATCTATTATGTTGGACATATGCGCCGAAAATGTGGAAAGAGACTGTTCTATTGACTGTTCGTCGCCGATATCCGCATATATGTTATCAAAAAATGCTACTTCACTGTTATCTGCGGCAGGAATAAATAATCCTGATTTCGACATCAGACAAAGAAGACCTGCTGTTTTTATACTTACTGTTTTTCCTCCGGTATTCGGACCGGTGATAATGAGCGATGTGTATGCTTTTCCGAGAGTTATATCAATAGGAACAACAACGTCTTTATCTATCAAAGGGTGTCTTGCTTTTTTGAGATTTACATATCCGTTTTGATTCAGAACCGGAGAGGAGGCTTTTATTTCTATTGCGTATTTTGCTTTTGCAAATGTAAAGTCAAAGAAAATCGCCGTTTTGCAGCTTTCGGAAAGTGAATCGGCAATTCCGCCTATTTCAGCCGAAAATGCCGAAAGAATACGTTCGATTTCATGTCTTTCTTCAGATGCCAGAACCGCAAGCTCGTTATTTGCGCTTACGACAGCCATGGGCTCTATAAAAAGTGTGGCACCGGAGGCAGAAGTGTCATGAACAAGGCCTTTGATTTCTCCTTTACATTCTGCTTTAACGGGAAGAACGTATCTGTCGTTTCTTATCGTTACAATGCCGTCCTGAAGACAGTTTTTGTATGCTGCCGATTTTAAAAAAGTATCAAGAACCTGTCTGATTTTGTTCTTTGCGTTGCCTTGTTTGCGCCTGATTTCATGCAGTTTGGGAGAGGCATTGTCGCTTACTTCTTCCGAAGAAGAAAAAGCATCGTTTAATCTGATTTCTATTTCTCTGTTTGGTGTGAGCGTAAATATGTATTTATTCAGTGAATCCGATTCGGTCGTATGATTGTCAAGATACAGTTTCAGATTACGCACCGTAGTCAGCAGATGCGCGATATCAAGTAATTCGGCTATTGAGAGAGTAGCGCCGTTTTTTGCTCTTTCTGCCGAATATGATATGTCCTGCATATCCATAAACGAAGGAGCCCCGAATCTTGAATAAAGAACATATGCTTCATCCGTTTCCTTCAATGAGGCTGCAGCTTCGTCAAAATCCGTAAAAGGAGTAAGACTGCGGCATAAATCTTTTGCGCATTCCGATATGGCATGCTTTGCCAGTTGTTCGAGTATTTTATTGAATTCAAGTATTTTCAGGTAATCCATTATTGGCTGAACTCCGAGAGTTGTTTGTAATAATTCAGTGATGAAAAATCACTGTCAAAAATCGTTTTTATATAATTTTCCGTAATCATCGCTATATAATCGAGCGATTCGTTTGGCATATCGAATTTGTAAGCCGATGACATATCTGATTTTGTAATATATGTGATCGCTTTTACCATAGTGTCTGTTATGCGGTGACCTCCGGGTTTGTCAGCGCCGCATTTTTCACACTTCATTCCTTCGCCGTAAAACCAGAATGCCGGAGCAGAGGTTCCGCATCCGACACACTTCGTCAGGTCGGGCTCAAAGCCCGTTGAAGAAGCGAACTTCAGTTCAAACATCAGTTTGATTTTTTTTATACTGCTTGCGTCGGCACTGCCGGATAAGAGAAAAAGCGAATTCAGCAACAGACGAAGCAGAAAACTTTCTTCACCTGATGTCATTTGTGACGGCAGCTGATCTGCCAGCTCAAGGAAATACTGTCCGGCAGAAAGTGAAAGAATATCGTTGCTTAATCCGTAAAACGCATCAATTATATTTGCCTGATCAACCGTGTATATTCCGCCTGTTCTGAAAAGAATGAAATCGGAATAAGCGAACGGCTGAGTATAAAGAACGCTTTTTTTTGAGGCTCTCACGTTTTTTGCAAGCACCGTGATCTTTCCTTCTTCAGCCGTGAAAACTGTCAGAAGTTTGTCGGTGTTTCCGAACGGTTTCGATTTAAGAACGATTCCTTTAATCTCTGATGTCATTGGCTGTCTTAATGAAGCTTTCGTCGTTTCTCCAGTCTTCTTTGATCTTTACGTAGCATTCGAGAAAGACTTTTTCTCCGAGCATCCTTTCGATTTCGATTCTGGCGGCAGTTGCCGCAGCTTTTATCATGGAACCGTTTTTGCCGATTATTATTTTCTTATGTGCTTCTTTTTCGCAAATAATACATATATTTATTCTGCAAACCGAAACACCGTCGCTTTCTTCAAAAGCCATACATTCGGTCGCAAGTCCGTGAGGAATCTCATCGTTAAGACGAAGCATAAGTTTTTCCCTCAGGATTTCGGCGGCAAGGAATCTGACGGTTTCTGTGGTTGTTATGTCATCGGGGAAGAAAGGTTCTCCGCCGTCAACGAGCAGTTTTTTTATTTCGTCGAGTATTATTTCAGTCCCGTCGTTTTTCAACGCCGAAACGGGAATGACGGAGGCAAAGTCCGCAAGCTTTGCATATTCCGTTATACATTCGGCAATCTGAATATGGGTGGCTTTATCTGTTTTGTTGATAACAAGAATGATCGACAGCTCTTTTTCTTTGCATCTGTCGATAATCTGTATCTCGGTTTTGCCGGGGTTGCGAGGTTCTACCACGACAACGGCGCAGTCGACATCGTCCGAGGCTTCGTTTGCCTCTTTGACCATAAATCTGTTCAGTTTGTTTTTAGGTGAATGAATACCGGGGGTATCAATAAAAACGATTTGGGAATCATCATCATTGTATATTCCCATTATTCTTCTTCTGGTCGTCTGAGGTTTGTCCGATACGATAGAGACTTTTTCACTGATTAATGAATTAAGCAATGTCGATTTCCCGACATTCGGACGTCCTATAATTGCTATGTATCCTGTTTTCATTTGTCATCCTGTTTTTGTTCAGATTTTTTGTCGTTTTTAGTGCGAATGAATAGAATTGCCGCAACTATATAAAAGCATAAAAAGATTATCGAGAGAGGATTTGCCATTTTTGAAAATGCATTTATCAGTCTTGTTTTGTCTGAGAATATTAATATTCCGATTATAACCGATGCGATTGCGAATAGTAAAACAGCCGCGGCAGCGATATCTTTTGCCGCTTTTGTATGAGCATTGATTCCTTGGTTCAATGCATCGTGTGTTTCTTCTATCGACGTATTAAACAGTTCGGCTGAAATAACGGCGGCTGATATAAAGACAACCAATGAGGCTTCAACTGCCGTTAACTCATAAAGATGCCCGAACCATAACACGATAAGACATACGGAAATTTCAATTCGCATGTTGCGCTCATTTTTGATTGCTGTAAAAAAACCACTGAACGCATTTGCGAAGCTTTTTAATGTTTTTTTAATATTCTTCATTTTTATCAGTCTGTTTTTCTTGAAAGTCCCAGTAATGTCATTACTGTGTCCTGCTTTTCGAACATTATTTTGGCGTCTGCCTCTGTCATATGGTCATATCCGAGAAGATGAAGCACCGAATGAGATGTGAGAAAAGATACTTCTTCGTAAAGAGAATTCCCGTATTCTGTTGATTGCTCGTCAGCTCTTTCAAGGGAAATTATGATGTCTCCGAGAAAAATCTCTTTGTCATCTGACGGATAGTCTCCAGAAGGAAAAGAGAGAACGTCTGTCGGAGTGTCTTTCGATCTGAAGTCGCTGTTCAGATCTTTTATTTCTTCGTTATCCGTAAAGCAAACACTTATTTCGGCAATTTTGTCAAAGCCTTCGAATTCAAGTGTTTTGCAGATGCTGTCTTTAACAGCTTTACGCAGTTCTCTTGTGCCTTTGATTTTCGTTTGGTTATTTACAATATCAATTTTATGCTGCTTCATATGTCAGTGCCTGTATGATTCTTTTTTTGCTTCATAGTTTTCAAAAGCTTTGATTATTTTCTGAACGAGCTCGTGTCTGACTACGTCTTTGTAGGTCAGATTGAATATTGAAATACCTTCAACGTCGTTTAATACTTTCATCGCTTCCTTCAGACCGCTTGTCTTGTCATGGGGAAGATCTATTTGTGTGATATCGCCGGTTATTACGATTTTTGAATTAAAGCCCATTCTCGTAAGAAACATTTTCATTTGCTCGTAAGTCGTGTTCTGGGCTTCGTCGAGAATAATAAACGAATCGTCAAGAGTTCTGCCGCGCATATACGCAAGGGGAGCGACTTCGATAACGCCTTTTTCGATATAGCGCTGGTATGATTCAAGTCCGAGCATGTCGTTCAGCGCATCATATAACGGTCTCAGGTACGGATCGACTTTTTCCTGTAAATCTCCCGGCAGAAACCCCAACTTTTCACCTGCTTCAACCGCAGGTCTGGTGATGATTATTCTGCTGATTTGTTTGTTTCTCAATGCGGAAACTGCCATTGCTACGGCTAAATATGTTTTTCCTGTTCCTGCGGGACCTATTCCGAGAGTTATAAGATTGTTCTGAATTGATTGAACGTAATTTTTCTGACCTATGGTTTTCGGCTTGATTGCTCTGCCTTTTGCCGTTATGCAGATACAGTTGTCATCAATGTCATCAAGCAAAGCTTCATTTCCTTCTTCAACGATGGAAATGACATATGTTGCGCTTTGTTTTGTTATGATTTCACCTTTTGCCGCTCTTTTCAGTAATGCTTTCAGCACTTTTTCGGCTTTAACGACGTCTTCATCTGCTCCGGTAATTTTTATATCGGCATCTCTTGTAACAATAGAAACTGACAGCGTGTTTTCTATAAGCCGTATGTTTTCGTCGAGTTGTCCGAACAGATTTCCGACAACGGCAGTGCTTTCAATCGGTATTCTTATTTCCATAAATCCTCTCAGGAAATGTGATTGTTAAGAAAAGTAAGTATATTGTTTGTATAATTATCTTCTTGCTCGATGAATCCGTCTAAATGACGGCAGTCGGTAATAGTCCACTGCTCAACATAATTGTTCACACTTGCTTTGTTTGCAAGTTCGGTCGATGCAGCCGGATTGATGACGGTGTCTTTGTCTCCATGTATAAATAAAAACGATTTGCCCTCACAGTTTTCAACGGATTTTACAGGCGATGCCGTTTTATAATCGGCTTTTGCCAATCCTTCTGCCATTGAAGTGACGATTCCGTCAAAAAGCCATCCGGGTAATTTTGACCATAGACTCATGTTTTCGGCAAAGTATTCGGGGAGATCAGTATATGAGCTGTCGGAAATTATAACCGAAACATTTTCGTTTTCACATCCGGCACATATCGCAGCTGCTCCTCCGAATGCCCATCCGATAACGGCGATATCTGCAGATTGATTTGTCTCGTGAACATAGTTGATCACGTCATTCAGTTGCTTTGTTTCATTGCTTCCGAAAGAATAGAATCTTCCGTCAGATTCACCGCATCCGGCATAATCAAATGCAAAAACATCATAACCGTTGTTAAGAAGCTCTGCATATAAATATATCCCGCCGATTTTCGGCATTGCGCGGTTGCTTTCGTAATTGTGAGAGATAATAACGACTTTATCGCTCGGTGTTTCTATATCTCCGGATGCCGGCATATACCAACCGCGCAGAGAATTGTTCCCCGATACTACTTCTATTGTGTCCCATTGGGCGATACCTGCTTCCGAGGGGTCTGTCGTCAGTCGTTCATTCGTGGGATCTGTAATTTTTATTGCTGCGCTGTATGAAATAATCAGCCATACGGCGAGCAACACAATAACCACTGCGATAAAAGATGATAAAACTTTATACAGAGAAGGCTTTTTTTTACTGTCTTTCTTTGTTTTTTTATTCATTGATCTCTCCGACTGTTTTTTTCGTCAGAACCGATTTGTCAAGTATTTGTATCCCTTGATCCGTAAGTATCCGCTCTGCCTTTTCGGTATCTTCTATCCGAAGAACGACATATGCGAATCCCGGTTCCGCTTCGGTAAATGCATACATATATTCAACGCTTATGCCGTTTTTTGCCAGTGTTTCCAATGTGGCGTAAAGTCCACCCGGACGGTCACCGATACTTACGCCGATCACATCGGTAAGTGATGCGGCAAATCCGGCGTCGTTCAGAATATTGATGGCTTTTGCCGGATCATCTACCATCATTCTGAGTATACCGTAATTCGTGGTGTCTGCCATTGATAAGGCGCGAATATCAATCGAGTTATCTGCAAGGACTTTGATAATTGCGCAAAGTCTTCCGTAAGTGTTTTCAATAAAAACGGATACCTGTTTCAGTGTCATTTTTTACCTCCGGAAAATTTATTTGATTTTTCGTCTGTCTTCAACTCTGCTTGCTTTACCTTCAAATCGTTCTATTGATTTCGGCTCACAGAGTCGAACTTTGACTGCGAGACCTAAAGTCGTTTCTATTGCTGCCTTGACTTTTCGTTCGGTTTCTTCTATATGCTTTATCGTATCGGAGAAGAATTCCGGGCTCATTTCAACAAAAAGTTCAAGAGTGTCAAGATTGTTGATTCTGTCCACGACGATTTTATAATACGGCGTTACACCTTCTTTGATTTTAAGAAGCACATCTTCTATTTGCGATGGGAAAACGTTTACACCCCTGATAATCAGCATATCGTCGCTTCTGCCGGTGGGCTTCGTCATCCTTACCGTGGTTCTGCCGCAGGCACATTTTTCGTGTGTTATTGATGCAATATCGTGTGTTCTGTAGCGCAGCAGCGGCAAGGCTTCCTTTGTTATGCATGAAAAAACCAATTCGCCTGACTGTCCGTCCGGTACGGGCTCGAGTGTAACAGGATCGAGAATTTCCGGATAGTAATGATCTTCCTGAACGTGCATGCCTGCCTGCATAGAACATTCACAGGCAACACCGGGACCTGCAATTTCCGAAAGACCGTAAATGTCAAAAGCCTTTATATGCAGTGACGCTTCGATATTTTTTCTCATTTCTTCGGTCCATGGCTCTGCTCCGAAAATACCGTATTTAAGAGATAACTGGTCTGCTAATCCCTGTTCTTTGATCGTTTCGCCGAGGTAAAGCGCATAAGAGGGTGTGCAGCAGATAACCGTCGGCTTGAAATCCTTGAGAATATTGATTTGTCGAACTGTATTGCCTGTAGAAGCGGGAATAACTGCTGCTCCGAATTTTTCAACGCCGCCGTTTATACCCAAACCGCCTGTAAAAAGACCGTAACCGTAGGAAATATGAAAGATGTCTTTGTTCGTCGCTCCGATAGACGAAAGTCCTCTTGCAATACATCCGGCCCAAACATCAAGATCTTTTTTTGTATATGCTACAACTGTTTGTTTACCTGTCGTGCCGGATGATGCATGTATTCTCACAACATCCTCAAACGGAACAGAAATCATCCCGAACGGATATGTATCTCGAAGATCTGTTTTGTATGTGAATGGGAGTTTTGTTATATCATCGATGGCTTTGATATCACCGGGCTCCAAACCGGCTTCCTTCATTCTTGTTCCGTAGAGCGGCATATTGCTGTATGCATGCTTTACCAGAGCAACAAGACGTTTGCTTTGAAGATCACGTCTTTCTTCCGGTGACAGTATCTCCGCTTTATCATAATAATTCATTGGAAAAAATCTCCGTTATCAGTTGGTAAGTCCGAGTTCAAAAGCTTTCAGATTGATGTCCGCAAAAGCGGGCTTAACTGTCTTTTTAATTATTTCTCTGAATTTGTCAAGATTTACGTTAAGGTATTTTGCGGCGATGCCGAGCAAAACCACATTGGTTGCTTTTGACGAACCTGCCTGCTCGGCTTTTTCCAAGGCATCGCAAGAGATGACGTTGATATCGGCATCCTTCAGCGTATCAATTATTTTTTCGGGATAAACCGCCGCTCCCGTAACAACGGGCATTGGATCAATCTTTTGAGTGTTGACAATTATTGTTCCGCCTTTTTTCAGATAGGGAAGCCATCTTGCTGCTTCAAGCTGTTCAAAGCTGATTATGATGTCTGCAATTCCTTTGTCGGAAATCGGAGCATCTACCTTTTCTCCGTATCTTACATATGTAATAACGGAACCGCCTCTTTGGGACATCCCGTGAACTTCGGAAATCTTAACGTCATAACCCTCTTCAAGAAGAACGTTGCCGAGGAGTTTTGATGCGAGCAGTGTGCCTTGTCCGCCGACTCCGACTATAAGAATCGTTTTCACTTCGTTTTTCATTAGTTGTTTCCTCCCTCAATGGCATTCAGTTTGCAAAGACTTGCGCACAGCCCGCATCCAACGCAAAGCGTAGGATTGATTTTCGCTTTTCCGTTTTCGATTGATATGCATGGACAACCGATTTTCATACAGCTCTTGCAGCCGATACATTTTTCCGGATTAACTTTCATCGCCGGTTTGATTTTTGCTGATTTGAGCAAAATACAAGGTCTTCTGCAAATGATAACAGTAGGTTCGTTTCTCTCAAAAGCTTCTTTCAGAAGTTTTTCTGCATTCGCCGTGTCATACGGGTCGGTAACAAATACGTTTTTGATGCCTACGGCGTGGCAAAGAGCCTCAACGTCAACGGCTGTAGTCATGTCACCTTTCAGTGTGACTCCTGTTGTCGGGTTCTGCTGATGTCCGGTCATACCTGTAATGGAGTTGTCAAGTATGACTACGACGGAAGGCGAATTGTTATACGCTATGTTGATGAGTCCGGTAATGCCGGAATGGATAAAGGTGCTG
>JAZQQT010000122.1:0-3032 GCA_045629205.1 Eubacteriales bacterium | reverse complement strand
GGCAAGCTCGTCGCCGACCTTGACGAATTTCATCTCGCTGTATCTGCCGTTCGCCGAGCGGTATTGGGTAATGAAGGTCTTCTGTTTTTCAAGCATCTTTCTGATGTTCGCCACAGAGCCGTTGCGAAGCATCATTTCCTTGTCTTCATCGAAAATAAGACGGTCAACATAGAGCTTGAAGGCCTCCGAATAGGTGATACCGCTGTTGAATATCTGACCGAACTCCGATTCCGTCTCGGCGTTCATCGAATACGGATTGAGATCGTCGGTCGTGAGGTCGATATAATAAACAGACGAATACTCGGAAGCAAGGATCTTGATGACCTCCATGCTTCGTTCCTGCATTTCGTGCTTCTGATTTTCCGGGAGCCGGCGCTGAAAATAGGCATTGACCTTTTCGGTATCTTTGTATCCAATCAGTTTTATTCCCAGCATTTCGGTTTCGGATTGGATTTTTGATTCATTGAAAACATCAATTATTCTGACAGAGCGCTGAAGGAACTTAAGCATCGCATCGGCGGGATCGTCGCTCTCTATCATGCCCTTTTTACATTCCGCGTCAAAAAGACTGTAAACACGGGTTCTCGAAAATACTTCCCGCATTTCGACGTATGCGCCGTCCGGCAGCCCCTCGCTCGTAAGCAGCATGACAAGAAACTTTCCGTAAACATCCTCTCTCGCGCAGTCTTTTTTGAGATTGACGACAATCTGCTCCAGAGCCTCAAAAAAAGTCCCTTTTACGTTAAGTCCCGGTTCGACTTCTTCAAAAAATCTCCTGAGACATTCAATAAACAGACCTTCCTTGCTTTCGAAACGCTGTGTGGCAAGTCCGTGCGAAACGCCTGCCGCCTCGCTGATATCCGAAATAGTCGAATTAGTGTATCCCTTTTCGGCAAAAACAGCCGTTGCCGCCTGAATTATCCTCTCCGAACTCTGTTCTTTCTGCGCCGTTCTGCTGATAGCCATAACATTCTCCCACGGTAGACGGATTTTCATTGAAAGCATATCTACCGATTTAATCGGCGCCACTATATCATATTAAAGCGATAAAGTCAATATGTTTTTTTATATTTTTTTATTTTTTATTTAGTTTTTTTGGAAATCCCGTCTTTTTCGCTATACAGGCGTTCAATCAACCACAAATAACACAATGTTGAATAAAAAAATAAAAAAAATTTATTTTATGTATTGACTTTTCTTTCTTTAGATATATAATGTGTTGATAAAGGTGAATTATATCGTTCCGCGGGTATGCGCGGCTGTAAGGATTTTTTCGGCTGCTGCGTAAACAAATCGCGGAATCCGCCCGTTCATGATAAAATCATGTGTGTATGCGTTTGTATCCGCAGAATATTTTGCGTATCTTCGGAATACGGCGCGTAACCATATGCGATATTTTTCAGGAGGAAATATGAAAAAGAAAATCGTTGCGTTACTTCTTTCCCTCACGATGATTCTCGGTCTGATACCCGCCGGCATGTTAAGCGCGGCGGCATCCCCGAATTTCGTCAATATAAACGGAAAGTGGTATGAAGTTTCGGCAGCCGCCGATCCTTCGACCGGAACCCCCGTTATCGGAGGAACAGACGGTCATTTCAAAACAGAGGGAGGAGACGGCCGTGTATGGACGGATAAAACCGTTGCAGTCAAGGTCGGGACAGACGGCACTATACCGTCATTCGACGTGACTCTTTCCGCTCTGGGTCAGAATTACGAAACAAAATCCGGCGGTGGCTACACACAGACAAGAGCCGACGTTCTGTTTATTCTCGACGCGACACAGTCGATGACCGGAAATGATATACAGAAAGGTTCATCAAAAACAACACGTGTATCGGCAATGGTCGACGCCGTAAATAACTCTCTTGACATTATTTTCAAGGCAAATCCGAATAACCGTGTTATGGTAGTAACTTATAAGCAAACATCAGGCAGTAACGTTACTACTCTCATGCCTCTCGGATCTTATCGACTGAAATCAGGATCCCAATATATCACGACAGACGGGTCTTATATCAGAACATCAACAAATCTTCAAAAGAAAAGCGGCACATCCTATTCCAATTATACGCAAAAGAGTGTCAAACTCGATCTTTGGACGTTTACACAGGCAGGTATCCAGAGAGGTATCGAAGGTCTCATAACCACGATATCAGACGAAATGGGCGCCGGCAACACAAGATCAACCGTCAAAACATTGCCTTATGTTCTTCTTCTCACCGACGGTGTTGCAAATGTTTCTACAGCAACGATTACAGGAACAATTGGCTCTGGTGAACAACAAGATGGTGTTAATGACGGAAGTGCGAAAACAGCCGCAAGAACCGTCCTCACAGCCGCTTATTGGAAAGATCAGCTCACGGAAAAGTATCGCGCATACAACCCGCAGGTCGGCGGCGTTAACGATGCATCCATAGAAACGACCTTCTTCACCATCGGCTTGAGCGCCGACGCTGCAGCTAATTACAATCCGGCTATGCTTGCCCCCAAGCTTTTGCTTAATTCATATAATGACGGAACGGCAAGCTGGACTTCGACAAGCAATGACAGAATATTAAAAGATTCTGTCAGAATAAAGAAAAACCTTGCCAACGAAGTCCGCACACAACTCAACAGCCTTGCCACGGGAGCACTTGCTAAATACAAACCAAACGATACCGACACCAACACTGCGTTTGTTTATACGACCGCAAACTACGTCTATCAGGCAACCTCGCAGAATGCATTGACCGAAGCTTTCGAAGACCTTGCAAAGGCCGTTGAAGCCGAAACGGTTCAAAAAGCTCTTCCAGTCAACTACAACTCGGTCGACTCTTCTTTGTTCGGCGGCGTTACCTTTACCGATACGCTCGGCACAGGAATGACGGTAGACGCAACAACGTCAACGTCGTTTACGGCAAAGATCGGAACAAAATCCTATACTTTATCCTATAAATCCGGTCTCAGCAATACCGCAAGCGGTAAATTCGCATATGCCTCCTCTGATGAAAAAATCATTTTAATAGTGGACAAATCGAAGTCGGAGGCCAAGC
>JAZQQT010000121.1:0-3532 GCA_045629205.1 Eubacteriales bacterium | reverse complement strand
CGAGCTGGGGATCGCCTTTTTCGTATCTGAATAACGGACGTTTCAGATAGTCGTCAAGGACTTTGTTTACCGCTTCGGGGCCGCTCTGATTATCGTGATTGCCCCAACAGCAGGTCCACGGAATGCCGAACGAATCAATAAAATCCGCGAGTCTGCGGTATGCTGTGTAATCCTCGCTCCATGCAAGATCTCCGCTTATGGTGATCAGTTCGGGATGGACTCTGTTTATGATTTCCGTTGCGGTTCCTGTCAGTATCTTACGGTTTTTGTGGTCCGGCGACCATTCGTCGTCGCCGAGCTGCGGATCGGAAAAATTAAGAATTATAAAATCCTTTCCGGGTGTCTTTTTCAAAGTAATCATTGTGTCAATCTCCGCCACATATATTTTTTTAATACATAAAAGACCACACTAAAGCTTTAGTCTCAGGTGTGGTCTTTGTTTCATGGTAAAACGATAATGAAATTATGCAATCCGAAGGATCGGTTCGATTATTCTTCTTCCTCGAGATTTGCTTTGGATTCTTCGATGACCTGTTGCGCGATATTTGCAGGAGCGTCCTGATATCTTGCAAAATCAAGAGTGAAGTATCCTCTGCCTCTTGTCATTGATCTGAGGTCGATTGCATAGGTTGCCATTTCAGACATCGGAACTTCTGCGGATACTTCCTGAAGTCCTGCTTCTGCGGCAGGTGTCATACCCATAATCTGACCGCGGCGTTTGTTGATATCACCGATGATATCGCCCATCATGCTGTCGGGGATATATACTTTAAGGGTTCCGATAGGTTCAAGAATTGTCGGGTTGGCAAGCTTAAGACCTTCTTTGTAAGCGATGGAAGCAGCCATCTTGAATGACATTTCCGAAGAGTCAACAGGGTGGTAAGAACCGTCTACCAGCGTAGCCTTCAGGCCTACCATCGGGTAACCGGCAAGAACGCCCTTCTTCGCACATTCTCTGAGTCCTTTTTCAACAGCAGGGAAGAAGTTCTTCGGAACTGCTCCGCCGAATACTCTTTCTTCGAAGACGAGTTCTTCGCCGTCGTAGGGCTCGAATTCTATAACAACGTCACCGAACTGACCGTGACCGCCGGACTGTTTCTTATGACGGCCTCTCTGTGAAACTTTCTTTCTTATTGCTTCTCTGTAAGCGATTCTCGGAGCGGCAAGATCAACGTCAACGTTGAATTTGTTCTTTAATTTGGAAACGATAACGTTGAGGTGCATTTCGCCCATACCGCTGATGATCTGTTCGTGTGTTTCGGTATTTGTTTCGTATTTGAATGTAAGATCTTCTTCTGCGAGTCTCTGTAAACCCTGGGAGATCTTATCTTCATCGCCTTTTGCCTTCGGAATGACTGTCATGGAAAGGCAGGGATTCGGATAATCTATAACAACGGGCTTGATATCTGAGCCGGCAGCAGCAAGGAGATTTCCTGTTGCTGTATTTGTAAGCTTTGTGACAACACCGATATCGCCTGCGCCGAGCTCGGTAACTTCCTTCTGAGTTTTACCTTTAACGACGTAGACTTTACCGATTTTTTCAACGGTATCGTTTGCGGTGTTTGTAAGAGACATACCGGAAGCGATTTTACCTGCCGCTACCTTGAAGAATGACATTTTGCCAACAAACGGGTCTGCGACGGTTTTGAATACCTGCAATGCGGTGGGCTTGCTTTCGTCACATGAAGGAGCCGGCGTATAGTCAACGATGAATTTGAGCAGCGGTTCGATTCCGAGAAGCTGGAATGCCGAACCGGAAGAAACCGGGAATATGCTATGTGTTTCTATACCTGTGGAAAGTCCCTGTTTGATTTCGTCAACGGTGAAGGGTTCTTCCATAAAGAATTTTTCCATCATTTCGTCTGATGTTTCCGCGAGAGCTTCGGAGAAGCCTGCTTTGAAATCATCGAGAAGATCTGACATGGATGCCGGAACGTCAACGGCAATTTCTTTTCCGTTTTCGAATCTCTTGCCTTTCATGTCTGTAAGATCAACGTAACCCACGGTTTTCCCGTTGTTTATGATCGGTGCGTTGATTGCGCAGACTGTGGTTCCGAACGTTTCTTTTAACTGTTTATAAACCTTGTGGAAATCTGCGTTTTCTTCGTCCATCTTTGTGATGTAGAACATTGCGGGTATGCCGAGCTTTTTGCAGAACTTAACTGCTTTTTCTGTTCCGACGTTTACTCCGTCTTTACCCGAAAGAGCGATGATTGCGAATTCGCACGCGCTGAGTGCCTGGATGACTTCACCCTCAAAATCGAAGTATCCGGGGGTGTCAAGTACGTTTATTTTATATCCGTTCCATTCTACCGGAGCTACAGCCGTTCCGATAGAAATTTTTCTTGCTATTTCTTCTGCGTCATAGTCACAGACAGTGTTTCCGTCAGCGGTTTTGCCCATTCTGTCAGTGCATTTCGTATAAAATAACAACGCCTCTGCCAAAGATGTTTTTCCGTCTCCGCCGTGACCCATCAGACAAACGTTTCTGATTTTGCTTGCAGGGTATTGCATAAGTTTTTTCTCCTTTCGTGCGGTTTTTCCCGCTTTCTATATTTCATTTTTTTTACGCTGTTCACTTCGCGTATAATACAACATTACAATTATATCACGGAGAAAAACAAATGTCAACACGGTTTTGTTTCCGTATTGACATTTTTTATCTCTTTTTTCGTAAAAAAATACTAATCTTCTTCGTCTTCGGCGTCATATTCTTTGATATTTGCGTCTTCAACGAGTATAACTTTCTTTTCAATGTTCTTCCGCAGATATTTTGCGGTCATTCCGTCATATTTCATTGATGTGTTTATGAGGTTTCCCGTCAGGATTGCGGTTCCGTTATCTGCGCTGATGTGGTTTTCATAAGGCTCCGAAGCGAATATACATCCGAGTATCTGTATTTCTCCGTCGAGCATTCTTATTGCGTTTGTAAGTTCACCGTTAAAAACGCACGATTGCGCGTATAATGCACAGCTTCCGCGAAGTATGACAGATGATGTGGCCTTTCCGCCGCACAGCATATTGAAAACGTAAACTTCTCCGCTGGAATTTGTAAGAACCGAACAGTGGAATGCGTTCTTGTCAAACACGGTGCAGTATGCGATGGTGTTTACAAAAACCGACATCGTGCTTTTTTCGATGCAGAATCCCGAATAACAGTTCTTCGAGAGCAGGGAATTTACAACGATCATCGGCTTTCCTGTGGAAACTTCTTCACCGCTGTTGATAAGGATACCGTAATCTGCGTTGTCAACATAACAGTTTATGACCGATATGCTTTTTCCGCCTTTAAACTCGAAACCCGTAAAATGTTCCTCCTGATACAGCATATTGTCTTCTGTTCCGTATGCCGTATCGAATGTGTTTGCGTCAAGAAGCAATGAGTTGCAGTTTTCGGCGACGATTCCTCTGCCGTATGCCGTTCCGTGCACTTTTTTTATTGTGACGTCGGATGCGTTATCCAGTAATATTCCGTTTGGAGTTGCGCCGAGATTTACCTTTTCTATATAGAGATTCTTTGTTTTCGGGTATG
>JAZQQT010000120.1:0-27822 GCA_045629205.1 Eubacteriales bacterium | reverse complement strand
AGAAGGCTGGATTCCAGTTTTTCAATTCTTACTACCGCAAGTCTGTAGCGTAAACAAGGGAGGAGCCGTGTACCAGACCGGTACGCACGGTTCTGTGGGAGGTCGGCTGGCTAACTAATAGTCAGCCTCCTACCCGATTTTTATTGTCGTTTATGATATTATGATAAAAATAAAATAACAGCTTGAGGTTTGTTATGAAAAGAATTATCTCGTTGCTTCTTTCTCTCATTATGGTCGTTTGTCTCTTTTCGGCCTGCGGAGAAAATAAGCCGACAGAAGAAAAAGAAACCGAAAAATACGGCAAAATCATATATGTTTCCGTCGACGGTAACGATTCAAACGACGGCACGGAATCATCTCCGCTCGCCACCTTCGGCGGAGCGGTCGCAAAAGTTCGAGAATACAAAACCGCAAACGGTCTTCCCGACGGCGGTATTAAAGTCGAGTTTGCATCGGGAACGTATAAGGTTACCGAAGGCGTTGTCTTGACTGCTCAAGACAGCGGCGAAGAAGGGAAACCGATAGTATACGCTGCGGCAAAAGATGCCGAAGTTATATTTAACGGCGGTATTACCGTAAACGGTAAAGACTGTCAGCCTGCCGACGAAGGTTTTAAGTCACTTCTTCAGACAGAAGATGCAAAAAATAATGTTTATATGTTTGACCTTGTATCTTGCGGCGCATGGGAAACAGAGAAAACAGATTTTTCACGAGGTTTAAATCCTTTTATTCAGACATTGTATGTAAACGATATCGAACAGAGAATTTCCCGTTGGCCGAACAATAACACTCAGATTGATATGATTGGAAACGAAAACGGGTTTACTTATTTTTCTTTGCCGGACGGAAAAGCCGAGCTTTGGAAAAATAATTCGAATATAAAATTTAACGGGTTCGATCAGTATGACTGGAGCACGTCTATAGTCTGCGGTTTTACGACAGACCCGGAAAAGAATTGCCTTGCCGAAAACGGCTCTTACGGAACCGAAAAAGGATGGATTAAGGGTTATCTCTTTGATATTCCCGAAGAACTCGATTCCTCGGGTGAATATTATTGGGACACGGAAAACGGGAAAGTATATTTCTGGCCCGATTCAGATATCTCTTCTGCAAAGATTTCTTTCAGCCAGTTCGGCGGCACTGTCGTTCTTTTCGATAATGTTTCATACGTAAAGATTGATGGCTTTATGTTTGAAAACTGTCGCGGCAACGTTATAAACACCACCGATGCCGGCGTAAGAAACCTCACCGTAAACGGCTGTATTTTCCGTTGCATCGGTGCCGATGTCGTTTACACAAAGGAATGTTATGACTCCGTATTTTCAAATAATATGATTTACAGCACAAGCTGCGGCGGATTTGATATCGGCGGAGGCGGCGGAGATTCTCAGACTTGTGCTTGCAATATTATTACCAATAACGAAATTCATGATTACGCCATTGACGATACGGTATATAATCCCGCAATCCGTGTTCGCGGAGCCGGTATGCTTGTATCTCACAATCTGATATATAATGCTCCCCATGAGGCTATGGAATTTACCGGCGGTAATATGATTATCGAATATAATGAGGTTCACGATGTCTGCGACGAAACGGCCGATGCAGGCGCATTCTATACCGGCAGACGTTACGATTGGGGCGGAAATATAATCCGTTACAATTATCTTCATGATATCGACGACAAGACCTATGACGGTAATCCGAGCGGTATTTATCTTGACGACGATATCTCCGGACAGACTGTCTACGGGAACATTCTCGCAAATATAGGAGGCAATGCCATTGCTTCCTGCGGCGGTAAATACAATAATGTTTATAATAATTTATGCATAAATGTCGGCGGTGCCGCTGTTTACAACGATGCTCGCGGTGTCGGCTGGGCAGATTTGGAAGTTGACTACAATTCGCGCGGAAGCAATATGTGGTCGATGATTTGCGATAATCTTCCGTCTCAACTCTGGAAATATGCTTATTCCGAGCTTGAGATAATCGATGAGGTTGCAAGATTCGATTATAACGGACCCGATGCCAAAGACCCCAAATGGTATGCCGTTACGTCTATTGATGCTTCCGGTTCGTCATCATACGACAGATTCTTCAATAATGTTGCTTACAGTATAGGTAATGACGGATATCCGTTTAATTCCGTTGATGATTATAAAGTGTCCGACGGAACTTATTCATTTGATTCGGAATCGCTCTATCTTACATCCGGATGTGTCAATGCCTCGGCTTACTGCTATATGTTCGGCGATGTTCATGACAATATAAATTTGGATGATTGGCAGCTTACCGATATCTGCGTCGACCCTGAAAACGGTAACTATTTGCTTAAAGACGATTCTCCTGTATATCGTTTGCTTCCGGGCTTCGAAAAATGGGATTACAGTCTTATCGGTATTCAGAAATAATTTATAAAGGCGGAGAGAATCTCCGCCTTTAATTCTTGACTTGCAGTTCCCGATATGATATTATTGTTCCGATAAAATTACGAGGTCTTTATATGAAAAGAATTATTGCACTGTTTATTTCTCTTTTCATGGTTGCATGTTTGTTTTCGGCTTGCGAAGAGAATAAACCGACTGAAGAAAAAGAAACCGAAAAATACGGCAAAATCATATACGTTTCCGTCGACGGTAACGATTCAAACGACGGCGCGGAATCATCTCCGCTCGCCACCTTCGGCGGAGCAGTCGCAAAAGTTCGAGAATACAAAACTGCAAACGGTCTTCCCGACGGCGGTATAAAAGTTGAGTTTGAATCTGGAATCTACAAGGTTACCGAAGGCGTTGTTTTTACCGATGAAGACAGCGGAGAAGAAGGGAAGCCGATAGTCTATGCTGCGGCTGACGGCTCCGAAGTAATCTTCGACGGCGGAATAACACTTAGCTCTGCTGATTTCAAACCTGTTAACGATGATTTTAAAGCCATTCTTCAGACTGAAGAAGCAAAGAACAGCGTTCTTGAAATAGATCTGATTGCTGCGGGATTTGGCGATTATGAAGAATTTGCAGTTCCGAGTCTGGATAAAGATGATCCGGGTTTTGCGTCTTCCGATTGGACAAACATTCTTTATGTTAATAATGAAACGCAGACCGTAGCAAGATGGCCGAACGGTGAATATGAAGCAGGCGAGTTGTTCAAACCGTGGGATAAATCCTATACGTGGTTCCGTATTCCGTCCGAAAAAGCCGGATTATGGTCATCGGTTGATAATATGCATGCGTTCGGCTATGCACGTAACGCATGGTCACCTGCTTATACTGATTCCGTTTGTGTGGATACGGAAAATTCTGCGGTCGGTATTGCATTGAAACATTACAGCAGTGAAAACAATAGATTCTATCTTTTCAATATACCGTGTGAACTTGACGAACCGGGCGAGTATTACATCGATGCGGCCGCGGATAAACTGTATTATTGGCCGGTAGAAGGGTTCGAAAATGCAAAAATATCACTAAGTAATCTGCGCGGTTGGTTTATTGACATCGATTCCTGTGATTATATTTCTTTTGACGGGCTTACAATAGAAAATCTCCGATTCGGTGCGATTCACGGCACGGGTTCCGACATTACGATCAACGGATGCATATTGCGCTGCATGAGCAATAATGCAATAGAACTCGTCGGAAACCGCCATACAATAAGCAATAATGAATTGGCTCATCTCGGCTTTTACGGGATGTTAATCGACGGCGGTGACACAAACACATATGGGAGCGCATGCTCTGTTATCGTGAATAACAAGGTGCATGACATCGCTGAGGTTTACCGCTCATCTACAAGATGCATAGCCGTCAACGGCAGCGGTTTTTATATCGCGCATAACGAATTATACAATTCACCTCATGAGGCAATTAAAGTTATTGCATCAAACTCGATGGTTGAATACAATGAAATTTACAATGTCTGCTCCGAGGTATCCGATTCCGGTGCGATATACAGTAACGGTTCTTATTCCATCGGCGCTACAGTATACAGATACAATTATATTCACGATATTACAGGACGTGCGGGTATGACTGCCGGCAATGCCATTTATATCGATGACACCTGTGCGTTCCGAACGGTTTATTCAAATATAATCGTCAATGTGGACGGGCGCGGCCTCGCTTTAAGCGGCGGCAGAAATCTGACTGCTTATAATAATGTCATGGTTAATACCGGCAGAATATCTTTGGACTGCCGCGGTTTTACATGGTATCCTACAAAAACGAGTTACAGTGAAGGGGCTCTTTGGCAAAGTATTTCGGAAGTTGATTTATTTAATTCCGTATGGAAATATGCTCAGCCGGAATTGCTCAGCATTCTCGAAATGAGAACAACCGAGGAATTGAAGCCTCTCAGGGGAATTGATCCCGAATTATTGGATTCTCCCGCACCTCCGGCATATGCCGATATTTATTCGAATATTGCTTATAATACGATTCCCGCTGATAGCATTATTAGGTCAGATAATATTATAAACGGCGGCAGCTATATTATTAAAAACTTCGTTGACGGACACGCTACTCCGCTGGAAACAGAAGGGAACGGCGATGTGGTCGGTTCGGCTTATTTATTCGGCAGTATTCATGATAATTTGATGTATCTTGATGAAGCTTCCGATATCTTCGTTGATCCTGTAAACGGAAATTTCTTTCTTAAAGACGATTCGAGGGTATACAGAGATATAGTCGGATTCGAAAAATGGGATTACAGTCTTATCGGTATTCAGAAATAACAATAATTTATTACGGCGGAGTTTTTCTCCGCTTTTTTCTTGCTTTTAATATGTTGTTATGGTATAATACCGTAAAATTACTCAGTGAGGTATATTATGAAAAAGTCAATATCCTTTTTTCTTGTTGCTGTAATGATATTTTCTTTTATTGCCGTTGCCGTGTATTCGGAAAGCGAAAAAACTGTTGCTTCCGCTCCGGCATCGATAGGTGAAAACGATATCTTCGTTTCTGTCGACGGCGATGATTCGGCTGCCGGCACTATAGATGCGCCTTTGGCAACTTTTGCCGCGGCAAAAGAAAAAGTCAAACATATTTCCGGAGAAGAACAGATTAACGTCTGGTTTCGCGGCGGCAGATATGAAATTTCTGAAATCATCAGATTTGATGATACCGACAGACGGAATGTTTCTTATCGCGCGTATGATAATGAAACGGTCGAGATTTTTGCCGGAAAATATGTGACCGGATGGGAAACGACGGAAATAAACGGCATTACTGCATGGGTTGCCGATGTTTCTGATGATCCGGATTTTTATACTCTTTATAATAATGAACGTCATCTTCAGGTATCCCGGTATCCGGAAGAAGATTATTTGTTTGCTGCCGACGGGCCGTCTTCCGTAGGTGTCGGCGCATCTCAGCCGTGGTCTGCATTCGGTAATCCGGAGGATTTGATTGATTTTTATTCTCTCGAAAGCGTTCTTGTGCATATAATTGCGAGAGGTTGGACCGAAGATGTTATGCATATCCGTTCACTTGATGTCTCAACCGGAGAAATTGAGTTTGACTACGGAACTCTTTTCGGACTTGAAAGGAACGAGAGATATTGGTTTACAAACGTCCGTGAAGCATTAAACGAACCGGGTGAATGGTATCTCGACAGAACCGAAAAGAAGGTTTATTATATTCCTCAGGAAGGTGAAACCTTCGAAAGCGCGGAAATTTATCGTGGATGTCTCAATTACATTGTTCGAGCTGATAATCTTTCCGATGTATCTTTTGTCGGGCTTACCTTCATGGGAACGGATTTCGATTATGAAAATGCATGCGGTCCTTTTGCTCCGTCACAGGTTAATCATGCTGCCTTATTTTTCAAAAATTGCAGTAATATTACCGTTGATAGTTGTGTGGTCCGTAATGTCGGAGCTACGGCAATAGGTCTGCATATGGCGTGTTCCGACTGTTCTGTTATTAATTCTCATATTTGTCAGACCGGCGTTTCCGGAATAGCCGCTTCCGATAATAACTGGGACAGTGAATGTACGTTCAGTAATAACCTGACAATAGAAAACAATCTTGTGGAATCGTTCGGCCGTTACAACGGTTATGCAATAGGTATTTGTGTAAACGAAACTTACAATACCGTCATAAAAAACAATACTGTTCACGACGGTTATTACGACGGCATACTCGCAAACGATGAGGCCAACGGGGCAGGTAATTATTTTGCAGATCCGGACGTCGGTTCTTCCGTAAAAATACTCAATAATTATGTTTACGATATCGGTCAGAATACTCTTTCCGACCTCGGCGGTATATATTCTTACGGATATCATACATCCGTTGAGATAAAGAATAACGTTGTCCACGATTGCACCTGTTATTCCGGCCCCGGAGGGTATCAAGGCTGTTGCCTTTATATTGATACTCCTTCCTCACACGTTGATATAGAACAGAATCTGTTTTTCAATGCATCGTCACGGGTCGTCAGTATGGCTTTCATAACAAAAAATACTATTTTCAGAAACAATATATGTGCTTTCAGTGAGACCATATTCGGCTGTGGCAGCGACAACAGTGCTCTTTTCTGGAAAGAGGAAGATTTGCTTGTCGATCATAATGTTTTGTGTTCGGATAATGCGGATTCCGACTTGATTTATGACGGAGGTTTTGAGGTTAATAATCCCGTAGCAATAACCGAATCTGATAATCTGTTCTTTGATTACACGAAAACATATAAAGATCAGTCGTTCCATAAAAATGAATATTATGATGAGAATCCTCTTTTCAAAGACCCGTTCAAAGGTGATTTTTCTCTTCTCGAAAATTCTCCGTTATTTGATATTGATGGTTTTGTCGTCTGGGATATTTACGATGTGGGCTGTCATAACTCTTTCAGAGATACCGACGTCCTCGCTCAGATTAACGATCCTTTATACAGATTTTCATATTGACTTAAGACGAAAATTATGACATAATAAAATAAAAAGTTCCGGAGATGATTAGATGAAAAAAGCATTGATTTTTCAGGGTGGCTGGGACGGACACGAGCCGGAAAAAGTCTCGGTTCGTTTTGCAGGTATCCTTCAAAAAAACGGATACGAAGTCCGTATAACAGATACCCTCGAAACCTTAAATGATTATGACTATCTCGCAAGTCTTGATTTAATTGTTCCTTGCTGGACAGGCGGACAGTTACCGTGGGAATACAGTGAAAATGTTTGCAGAGCGGTTTCCGATGCTGCAGTCGGACTTGCCGGTTGTCACGGGGGTATGTGTGATGCATTTCGTGAGGATACGAATTGGCAATTTATGACCGGAGGACAATGGGTTTCTCATCCGGGCGGTGACGGAACAAATTACGTTGTTAATATTCGCCGCGGTTCGAGTCCTATTGTCGAAGGACTTGAGGATTTCCCCGTATGCAGCGAACAGTATTATCTTCATGTCGATCCTGCTATTGAGGTTCTCGCCACAACCCGTTTCCCTGTTGCTAAAGACTGTCATATACTCAATAAACCTATAGATATGCCTGTTATATGGACAAAATACTGGGGCGCGGGCAGAGTGTTTTATAATTCTCTCGGTCATCATGACAACGTATTTGATAATTCACCGACGGCGCAGGTTCTTATGGAACGTGGTATGCTATGGGCAGGTGAAAGCAAAGAATATGCATTTAAATACGGACTTATTAAGTAAAGGATTATTTTGATTATGTTAAAAATAGGTATGGTCGGTGTAGGCGACATCAGCGGTATTTATCTCGAAAATATTACCGGTTTATTTAAAGAAATCCAACTGGAGGCTGTTTGCGATCTTCGTCGCGAAAGAGCCGAAAGAGCGCAGGAAAAATATAATGTTCCCAAAATATACGATACTATGTATGAGCTTTTTGCAGACAAAGATATAGATATCGTTCTTAATCTTACCCGTCCGGCAGAACATTTCGACGTGTCAAAAAATGCTCTGTTGGCAGGCAAACACGTCTATAGCGAAAAACCGCTCGGTGCGACACTTGAAGAAGGTATGGAGCTCGTGGCTCTTGCCGAAAGCAAAGGACTTATGCTCGGCGGTGCTCCCGATACGTTCCTCGGTGCGGGCATTCAGACATGCCGTAAGATTATCGACTCAGGTGTTATTGGTGAAATAGTCGGCGCAAACGCCACTATGGTTTGTCATGGTCACGAAAATTGGCACCCCGATCCCGAGTTTTATTATAAACGCGGCGGCGGTCCGATGATGGATATGGGTCCGTATTATGTTACGGCGCTTATTAACTTGTTCGGAAGAGTAAAGAATGTTATGGGTGTTGCAAAAATCAATTTTCCCAAAAGAACCATTACTTCCGAACCTCATTATGGTGAAATAATCGACGTGGAAGCGCCCACTCATCTTACCGGTGTAATTGAATTCGATAACGGCGCAGTCGCAAATATCACGACCACATTTGATGTTTATCAGGCGAGGAGTCACGATATTGAGGTTTACGGAACAAAAGGCACTCTTTATGTTCCCGACCCCAACTGTTTCGACGGTGAAATAAAATTCTATGACGGCGTAAACCAAAAGGTTATCGATTATCAGTCTGAATTTGATTATCCGGAAAACAGCAGGGGGCTCGGTCTTGCGGATATGGCAAAAGCAATCGAAACCGGCAGACTTCCGCGTTGTTCATACAAACAGACGTTCCATGTTCTCGAAGTTATGGATGCGTTCACGAAGAGTTATTCTGAAGGTAAAAGAATAGATATAGAATCGTCTTTTGTTCGTCAGCCGCAGATGGATCCGAATCTTCCTACAGGATATTTTGACTGATATTTTTTTAAACAGACTGCGTCGGTTTATAAGCCGACGCAGTATTTTGTAAAATCTTATCTTTTGTCACAATTCTATACTATAATATATAAAATGACTGTAAAGGGTGATTGTATGGATGGCATTTCAAAAGGTTTTAACCGTAAAATAAACATACTTTTCGGTTTTGCATGCCTGCTGCCTGTAGTTCAGGTTGTTGCGTGTTCTCCTGCGTATGCGGCAATGATTATAAACGGGCCAAAGAATGCGGCTGCCGTAATCGGAGATTTTTGGCTGGGTTTCGCAATTCCGCAGTTTCTTTATCCTGTTTTATCGGCGCTTTTATTTTTGATCCCTCTCAGAATGATGCATCTCAAAACATTTACTCCTGCTGAGGTCTGTGAAATAAAATGCGATGACTATCTCGTTTTTATTCCTTTATTTCTGCTTGTCAGCAAGATAATTTCTGTTATTGTCGGCTTATTTGTCGAATTGTTTAAGCTGCCCACATTTGATGATGCCGTTCCTCTTATCGATACACCTCTGAAAGCAGTCGTCCTTGTGTTCGAGATTGCGATTCTTCCTGCTTTTTGTGAGGAATTTATATATCGGAATGTATTTATGCGTTCAACAATGGGATATGGATTCGGAATTGCTGCCTTTGTCTCCTCTTTCGTTTTCGGACTTATGCATGCAACTTTGGAACAGATTCCATTTGCCTTTGTCCTCGGACTTTCGTTTGCTTTTGTTTTTGCGCGCACAAAGAATTACGGCTTATCCGTCGCAATGCATTTTGCAAATAATTTCCTGTCCTGTATCTTACTGATTATTCAGCAGCAGTGTCCCGAAAAAGATTTGATTTTTGCCGGTTTGATTTCAACCGCCGCTATAGGTATTTGCGGTATTATTGCATTGGTGGTTTTTTTGGCAAAGAAAAAATACAAATTGCCTGAACATAAAACGCTTTTGCCGTTCAGCGCGGGGATCAAAGAAGTTTTCAAAGCCCCGTTTTTCTGGCTGTTTACGGTTATATATATAGTTCTTACTGTTATTAATACACTTTCAATAAATTCATAAAGGAGTGACAGGTTATGTCAAAAGGTGAAATTTCCGTCCAGACTCAACATATTTTCCCTGTAATTAAGAAATGGCTTTATTCCGATAAAGATATTTTTATGCGCGAACTCGTTTCAAACGCGTCCGATGCTGTTGTAAAATTAAAACATTTGTCTGCCATCGGCGAGGCAACGGGAATCGATGACGATTTCAAAATCACCGTTATCTTGGATAAAGATGCAAACACAATTACGGTTTCCGATAACGGTATCGGTATGAGTGAATCCGAAGTTGATAAATACATCAATCAGATTGCTTTGTCGGGCGCTTTGGATTTTATTCAAAAATATGAAGGAAAATCCGAGGAAAAGAATGCGGACGGCAGCCGCCGTGAATCAGCAGTCGACGGCATTATCGGTCATTTCGGTCTCGGTTTCTATTCGGCGTTTATGATTGCCGATACCGTCGAGATTATTACAAAATCATATCTCGATGCACCTGCCGTTCATTGGGTATGTTCGGATGACGGAGAATACAATCTGGAAGCAGGGGAGCGCTCCGGCCGAGGATCTGATATTATCCTTCATGTTGCAGAAGGTGAACGTGAATATCTGAATAAATCAAAAATCGAAGAGATACTCAGCAAATACTGCTCGTTTATTCCGGTTCCGCTTTTCCTTGATGAAGTCAAAAAAACCGAAGAAAAGAAAGAAGATACAAAAGAAGATCTGCAGCCTGTCAGAATCAACGCGGATGAACCGCTGTGGCTGAAAGCTCCCAATCAGTGCACTGATGAAGAGTATGAAGAGTTCTACAAAAAAGTATTCTTCGATTACAAAAAGCCTCTTTTCCATATTCATATCAACGCTGACTATCCGCTTAATTTTAAAGGTATTCTTTATTTCCCGAAAATCAATCATGAATATGAGAGCATAGAAGGTCAGGTTAAGCTGTATTATAACCGTGTTTTTGTTGCTGATAATATCAAGGAAGTAATTCCCGATTATCTTTTGATGCTCAAAGGAGTTCTCGATTGCCCGGAACTGCCTCTTAACGTTTCAAGAAGTTATCTTCAGTCAAATACATACGTTAAAAAGCTTTCCGATCATATCGTAAAAAAAGTTTGCGATAAAATCAATTCGATGTTCAACACCGACCGTGACGCTCTTGAAAAAATTTATGACGATATAATGCCGTTTATAGAATACGCATGTATGCGTGATTCAAAATTCTACGACAGAGTAAAAAGTTCGCTTTTGTATAAAACAGTCGATGGGGATTGGGTTACTCTTAACGAGTATCTTGTTACGGCAGATATCGACGAAGAAAAAAAAGACGGCAAAGACGAAGTCAAAAAGGTGTTTTATGCAAGCGACGTTACGCGTCAGGCTGTTTATGTCAATATGTTCAAGGCTGCGGATAAAAAGATTATCATCCTCGATAAACTTATGGATAATCAGTTTATCTCTATGCTTGAAAATACAGAGAAGAATGTTAAATTCATGCGTATAGACGCAAATACCGATGCAATAAAAGACACCGACGGTGAGGCAAAAACCTCGGAAGATCTCGAAAAACTTTTCAAAGAGATTTCCGGCAACGATAAACTTACGGTCTCCCTTGTTGCTCTTAAAGACAAAAAAATACCGGCAGTCCTTAATATTTCCGAAGAGTCCCGCAGATTTAACGAGATGATGAAATTTTATTCGATGTATTCTCCTGACGGAACGGGAACGAATCCCCTTCAGGAAGAATCAACCCTTGTTCTCAACTCGTCAAACGCTCTTATCGACAGACTGTCAAAACAGGACGGATTCGACACGGATGTGTCTAAAGCAGTCGCAAAGCAGATTTATACTCTTGCCCTACTCGGACAGCGTCAGCTTACTGCCGATGAATTATCTGATTTTCTTGATAACAGCATAGGATTGCTTGAAAGAATATAATTTACGGAGGTTATTCTGTGAATCTTTTCACTAAAAGATTTCTTTCGGTTACTGTAGCTTTGTTTTTGGTATTTTCGTTGTTTTCTTTTTCACTTTCAGCGGAAACGCCCCAAACATTAAAGGTGACTGTCAGAGCGGATAAGACCGAAGTTAAACCGGGGGATATTGTAACCTACACTGTTTCCATCGGCTCTGTTCAAAGCCTTATGGCAATCAGAATACAAATGAGTATTCCCGATGGGTTGACTTATGTAAACAAATCCGGAAAGGTTCTCGGCGGTGTTATGGATGCTCTCGGCGCGACTTCGTGTAGTTTTACATCTTCAACACTCTGCTTTTTGTCAGATGCCGATCCGGAAGACGGATATTCTTCATCTTCTTCATTGGATTTGTTTTCGATTCAATGTTCTGTAGACAGTGATGCGAATGGCGATATCACTATGGGAATCAAAAACGATACCGAAGGTAATAATTATACAAAAAACGGTATTGCCTGCAATGTTCAATATTCTGTTTCTCAATCAAAAATAACCGTAAAACAGCAATCTCAGCAGGTAGAGATCAGTGCTTCCGTTTCGGGTGATACGGAAATCAAACTCGGTGAAACCGCAAAACTTACCTGTTCGGCTTCTGTTTCGGATGGTTCATCGCTGTCTTATCAGTGGTATTCTTCAAAAAACGGTAAGACCGATGACGGTTCACCTATTTCGGGCGAGACAGACAGCAAATTATCGGTTAAACCGACTTCTGTCGGAACTGTTTATTATTTTTGCAGAGTATCAACCGAAAACGCAAGTCTTGATTCCGATGTATGGACAGTAAAAGTGGCGGAAAAAGAACCCGATCCGCCGGCTCCTTCCGGAATACCTGTTGCTGAAATATCGGCAGACTCTCATGATGTTGAACAGAATAAAGAACTCAAAATCGAATGCTCGGCAAGCGTTGATGACGGATCAAAGCTGAGCTATGTGTGGTATAAAACATCTACAGGAAAAACCGGTGACGGAAAGCCGATAGACGGTGCGACCGGGACAATTTATTCCGTAAAAGAATCCGAACCTGGTGAATATTATTATTTTTGCTGTGTATCAACAGATAAAGGGAATAAGAAAAACAGCAACGTATGGAAAGTTGTCGTCAGCAAGATTGATGTTGCAGAAACGATAGAAATTGTAACGTCAAAACTTGACGGCGGAAAAGTAGGCGAATCATACAAGGATTATATCCGTTATAAGGGAACGGATGCAAAACTGTATTTTAAAGACAATGCGAATCCTATTCCCGGGCTGTCTCTTTCAACTGCGGGAACGCTGAAAGGAACGCCGACTGAAGCCGGTAAATATAAGTTTACGGTTGTCGCAAAACTTAACGGTGAAATAAAGGATGAAAAAACGTATACGCTGGTTATCTCCGAGAAGATTAACGAGCCTGAAAAACAGCCCGAGCCGGAAATTTCTTTTGAACAGATAAACATAGATTCAGGTATTGTCAATCGGGAATATTATTATAAGTTTGATACCGGTGATTATTCATACGTAATTTTTACCGATGTAAATAAAGTCGGAGAATTTGATAAAACAGGATTGATACTTGCTGATGACGGAACATTGATCGGCACACCGGCTGAAATCGGACAGTTTGTTTTTTATGTCCACGCAAATGACGGAGAATCAGATAAGTATTATGAGGTTTCTTTTACAGTTGAAGAACAACCTGATATTACGGATGAACCTACTGAACCTGATGATCCCGGAGAAGAGGATGATCCGGATGAGCCGACTCAACCGGATGATCCGGCAGAACCGCAAGAGCCCGATGATCCGGCAGAACCGCAGGAACCCGATGAACCGGTACAACCCGGGGAACAATCCGAAACAAATACTTTGCGGGAATTCTTTATAAACAACAGATCAATGATCGGCTGGGTATTGGCTGGAATCCTCAGTATCGTTGTTCTTGTGCTTGCTATTGCTCTTGCTAAAAAATCGAATTATGATTAAAAAATCAACAGCTTCTCAAAAAAACGAGAAGCTGTTCTGTTTATATATTGATTATTATCGCTTCGCAGTTAGGCATCGGCGGCGCATTCCATGTGTCTTTTATCGGAATATTATTGATATGACATAAAAGCGATCGGCAAAAAGCCCCGTGTGATACAACCAGTATTCTATTAAACGGTTTCGTTTTTATATCGTCCAAAAAAGCTTTTGCTCTTTCTCTGACGTCGGTAAACGATTCTCCTCCGTCAATCGGATGATATTTCTCCGGAGAGGTAAATATCGCAAGCGTTGTTAAATAATTTTCGGTCCCTTCCAATGTTCCGAAACTCATTTCAATCAACCTGTCATCTGTTATTATCGGTGTGCCTCGCCGTTCCGCGATAATTTGCGCGGTTTTCAACGCTCTCGACAACGGACTTGAATATATGACGTCAAATGCGACGCCGTTTAATCTTGATGCGGCATCTTTTGCTTGAATAATTCCCGTTTCATTCAATAAAACGTCTGTCCTGCCCTGAAGCTTTTTCGCAATATTCCAGTCTGTCTGACCGTGTCTTAATAAGTATACTTCCATTTTACGATATGCAAATAAATGATGCAATAATCAAGACACACCACAATACTGCCGCGAGCGGAACGAGAATCAAAAACTTCGCGTGTTTTGTTTTGTGTCTGAATTTAAACATTCCGATAAGACCGCCTGCAAATCCTCCGAGAAACGGAAACAGTATCAGTGTGGATTCCGGAATTCTCCACTTGTTTTTTATGGCTTTTTTCTTGTCGGCTACGTAAAGAATCAATGTGATAACATTTATCAATGCGAAATAAATCAAAATAAACATCCATTGGTTGATAATAAATCGGCCGATTGCCGCAAGTATTTCTTTCATTTGTCTTTTTCTTTCTTTGTGTCTGTTCGCATGATTTCGGTATATTTTATTTTTCCGCTTATTCTTTCCGATTTCATCAGACTTATTCTGTTTACTGTCATTGTGTGGTTGATTGGCGTAAAATTCGGTTCCCGCATCAGAATTACGCGTCTGCCGAGGGTGATGTGCGGATTGTATTTTCTGTAATCGTTCGGGATACCGTTACGATTTAATTCATCAGATAAAACGTCATATAAATCCGAAAGCGGTTTTGCATTTTGTATACCGGCCCACCAAAGCGCTTCGTCGCCGTCTCCTTGGAATTTCCCGAATCCGGTTACTGTAATATCAAAAGGGGATGTAAAGCATTCATCTGTTATATTCTTGATTGTTTTTACTTTGTCATATGGTATTTCCCCTATAAAAACAAGCGTTTGATGCAGATTCTCTTCTGGTGTGAAGTTGCCCGAAATGCTTGATGACTTCAGCTCATTAATTGAATTCATTAATAGTTTTTTAATCTCTTCGTCAAAGAGAATAGCAAGAAAAACTCTCATGGCGTCTCTCTCTTTCTTGATTTCGGATAATATTATATCAATTCGTTTGCGCTTTTTCAAGTGTTTCATGTTTGACTTATTGACAATTATCGCATATTATATTATTATATATTATATAATTATAATAATTTTTGGGGTGACAGTATGAATAATTTTAATTCGGCCTATGATGTTTTCGTGATGTCGGACGGTTATAAGATTCCTTGTATCGGTTACGGAACTTTTCAAACGCCAAACGCTGATGCCGAAGCACTTGTATCGTTTGCTTTAAAAAACGGTTATCGTCATATAGATACGGCTTCGGGCTATGCAAACGAAGTCGGTGTCGGCAACGGAATACGTGCCTCGGGTGTTTCCCGTAACGATATTTTTGTTACCACAAAGCATTGGGTGGTGGATCGCGGTTACGAAAAAACCGTAGCGGCAGGAGAAGCATCCCTTAAAGCTCTCGGACTTGATTATATCGATTTGTATCTTGTTCATTGGCCTTGCGTAAAAAAATCTTCACCTGATTGGGCTGAAATAAATGCCGATACATGGCGCGGATTCGAAGAACTGCAGCGTCGCGGAATCGTAAGATCACTCGGCGTCAGCAATTTTGAGCAGGAACATCTTGAGGCTCTTAACAAAACGGCAACAAGCAAACCTGTTGTAAATCAAATAGAGTTTCATCCCGGATATGCTCAGCTTGAACTTGTTGATTATTGTCAGAAGAACGGTATCCTTGTTGAAGCATGGAGCCCCCTCGGCTGCGGCAGACTTATAAATAACGAAATGCTTGTTAATATCGCGGCAAAATATAACACAAATACGGCAGCATTGTGTATACGTTATGCGTTGCAGCATAATGTTTTGCCGTTACCAAAATCAGCGCATTCCGAAAGAATAATTTCCAACAGAAACGTTTTTGATTTCGTTATTTCAGATGAAGATATGGCTGTTCTTGACGCAATGCCGAAAACAGGCGAATCAGGATGGTATCCTCAGGATTCACCGGCGGATGCTTATGTCTGATATTGATACTTTATCCGCCGTTAAAGGCTCCGTGTTCAACGTTCAGAAATTCTGTATTCATGACGGTCCCGGTATCCGAACGGTAGTATTTCTCAAAGGCTGTCCTTTGCGTTGTATTTGGTGCCATAATCCCGAGTCACAGCGTTGTGCTCCGGAATGTATGTATTATGCCGATAAATGCGCTTTTTGCGGACGATGTCTTTCTTTATGTGACGCAAGAAGCATGTCTCAAAAAGACGGCATTCCGCATTTGAGTATCGACAGACAAAAGTGTCTCGCCTGCGGAAAATGCGCGGATATATGTCCTGTATCGGCATCATCGATTTCCGGGGAAATATCATCCGTTGAAGATATTATGAAGGTTGTCCGCAAGGATGCCGCGTTTTACTCTCAGTCCGGCGGCGGTCTTACTGTGTCGGGCGGAGAACCGGCTATGCAGCCCGCGTTCACGTTGGCTCTTATCAATAAGGCAAAAACAGAAGGCATTTCTTCCGCAATGGAAACGTCAGGATTCGGTGATTTTTCTTTCTATGGTTCGGCTGCGGAATCTGATACGCTGTTTTTATATGACCTTAAAGCAATGGATACCGAAAAACACAGGGCGTTTACGGGACAGGATAACACATTAATCCTTGAGAATCTTAATAAATTGTTTGATATCAATGCAAAGATAATTCTTCGTATGCCGCTTATACCGGAAACGAACGATTCCGATTCCGATCTTAAATTGCTCGGAAAGTTCATTCTCGAGAACTCTGATAAAATACTCGGGGCTCAGATAATGCCTTATCATACGCTCGGGGTCGGAAAGTCCGCGGCGCTCGGCAGAACTTCCTTTGTTTCAGAATCTGCTGATAAATACAAGAATGAATGGCTTGATAAACTTCGTGAATATTCCGGTTATAATGTAATAATTTAGGAGACTGATATGTATAAATTTAAAATTAAAGATGAGTCCTTTGCAAGAGGATTTATTGAATGTCCGTCAGAAGATTTATATATGAGAACCGCAAGCGCAACGTATAAGTTGTGCTCGGAGTGCGCTCTCGGTTTACATAACGGTATCCCGCTTTATGTCGACTGGGACGGACAAAGCATCAAACATTCCTTCTGCGGATTTGATGTTGATATTGATAAATTAAAAGCAAAGGCAGCAAAAGATCCCGAAAATGCAAATGATTACGAAACAATCATTTCAACTTTCAGACCTTTTGTTGATTTGGACAGAAAAATAAACGACAGCTTTACTCAGGAAGAACGTGATATCGTTGATGTTATAGCAGGTTGGGGCGGCACTTGGAGAGGTCACGCTGTTCCTGATTTCGCCGATATAGCCAAATACGGAACAAACGGTATGCGAGAAAAGATTCTTTACTATAAGAATCTTAATAAGGGAAAAGATGATTTTTACGATGCTCTCATTCTTACAATGGATGCGGTTGATGTCTTGGCTTCAAGGTATCACGATTACGCTGCCGAATTACTCACTCATACAAGTGATGAAAAGGAAATAAAAAGATTAAACAGAATCGTCAGAGCATTTAAAAACTCCACGAAAGAACCGGCCGAAGATTTTGTCGCCGCGTGTCTTATTTATTCTTTGCTTGTTTTTCTTGATTCGCCGGATTCTCCGGGGCATTTCGACTGGTATATGTGGGAATTCTGGCAGAAAACCGAATACAGTGAAGCAAGAGCTGTTCTCGAGGATATTTGGGAATGGTTCCATCTGCTTCGTATCTGGAACCTTTGTATAAGCGGCTCAGATGAAAACTGGAACGATCACACAAACGATCTTTCCTATGAAATCCTTGATGTTGCCCGTAAATATAAATATCAGACGCCTAATCTTACGATGAGAGTCCACAGAAATACTCCCGAAAAACTTCTACAAGCCGCCGCCGAAACCGTAGCTACCGGTATCGGTATGCCTGTGTTTTATAATGATGAGGCTGTATGTCCGGCATTGGAGCGTCTTGGAATCCCACCGAAGGATTCTCATCTTTACGTCATGAACGGCTGCAATCAGATTGATATTCAGGGTAAATCACATATGGGACTCGAAGACGGTGAAGTAAATCTCGGCAAAGCAGTCGAAGCAGTTTTCAGCAGGGGATACGATCGTATTTCCGGTAGAAAATTTGCTCTTGATACGGGAGATCCCACATCCTTTAAAACATTTGATGAATTTTATGATGCCGTTATAAAACAAATCGATTATCTTATCGAAAACGTATGTGATATGGCAAATCGCGCTCATATCGTTTACAGCGTTCTTCTTCCCGATCCCCTTCGTGCCGCAACCATAGAAGGCTGTCTTGAAAAGGGAAGAGGCTACAAAAACTGCGGTCCGTTATACGGTCACGGTCAGGTTCTTGCGGAAGGAGTATCTGATATTATTGATTCTGTTTTTGCGGTCAAAAAGTTTGTTTATGAAGAAAAACGTTTTTCCATGGATGAACTTAACCGCGCGCTTGAAGCAGATTTCGAAGGTTATGAAGATATCTTCTCGGTTTTACATAAGTCGGAATGGCGTTTCGGTAACGATATTCCGGAAGTTGACGAAATAGCAAAAGCAATTATTGATCATTATAATTCAAAATTGCTGACTATTCCTACTGCAAGAGGCGGGTATTACGGCGGCGGGTGTTCTCCTTTCGAACGCGCTGCATATAACGGTGCTGCCGTAGCGGCATTGCCAAACGGTAAGCGTAAAGCCGAACCGCTTTATGCCGACAGTATCGGGGCAACTCCGGGACGTGATGTAGAAGGTCCGACGGCGCTGCTTAATTCATGTATGTGCTTTGATCACACTCTTCCGACAAGCGGTTTTATACTTAATATCAAGTTCGATAAAGATAATTTCAATACCGAAACAGGAAAGAATGCGTTTATTGCTTTGCTCAAAACCTATTTTAACGGAAAAGGTCAGCAGCTTTCCGCTGCCGTTCTCAGCAGAGAAGAGTTGCTTGATGCAAAAGTTCATCCCGAAAATCACCGGAATCTTATTGTTCGTGTCGGCGGATACAGTGATTACTTCATTAATCTTTCCAATGAATTGCAGGATAATGTTATCACAAGAACGATGTATTGATGCGTGTTGTTTCAATATGTCAGGTTGTTAGTTTTAGTTTGGAGATTTCAATGTATAAATTTAAGATCAAAGACGAATATTTTGCAAGGGGATTTATGGAATGTCCTTCTGATGATCTTAATCTCAGAACGGCATACGGCTTATATAAAACATGTGCCGAATGTTCTCTCGATTTATTTTCCGGGATACCGCATTTTTATGATTTTAACGGTATGAGTATTTTTCATACCTATGCATGTGCACTTGTTGATATAGGTAAATTAAAGAAAAAAGCAAAAGCCGATCCCGAAAATGCTAACGATTACGAAGCGATTATTTCCGCATTCAAAATCTATGCTGATAACGACAGGAGGATATACGACAGCTTCACTCACGAAGAAGTCGCTATCGACGAAGTCGGGGGAGGCTGGGGCGGAACATGGACAGGGCATGCAGTTCCGAATTTCATTGACATAATAAGATTGGGAACAAACGGCATGAGGAAAAAGATTCTTCATTACAAGAATCTTAATCCCGGTAAAGATGCTTTTTATGATTCAATGACTCTCTCTATGGATGCATTGGATGTTCTTGCCGCAAGATATCGCGATTATGCCGCTGATTTACTCAAAGAAGCAACAGATGAAAAAGAAATAAAAAGACTTAACAGAGTTATCAAAGGCTTTGAAAAAGCCCCGAAAGAGCCTGCCGCTGATTTTATTGAGGCATGTCTTGTTTATTCTTTACCAGTTTTTCTTAATTCTCCCGACTCTCCGGGGCATTTCGATTGGTATATGTGGGAGTTCTGGCAGAAAACGGAATATTCCGAAGCAAGAGCAATGCTCGAAGATCTTTGGGAATGGTTCCATGAACTTCGTATGTGGAATCTATGCATAAGCGGGTCCGATGAAAAATGGAATGACCATACAAACGATCTTACATATGAAATTCTTGATGTCGCGCGTAAATATAAGTATCAGACTCCGAATCTCACGATGAGGGTTCACAGAAATACTCCCGAAAAACTTTTGCGAGCTGCCGCTGAAACAGTCGCGACGGGAATCGGTATGCCTGTTTTCTATAATGACGAGGTTGTCTGTCCTGCGTTGGAACGTCTCGGTATTCCTCCGGAAGATTCACATCTTTACGTTATGAACGGGTGTAATCAGATAGATATTGAGGGAAAATCCCATATGGGGCTCGAAGACGGAGAAGTTAATCTCGGCAAAGCCGTCGAAGCTGTTTTCAGCAGGGGATATGACCGCATTACCGGCAAAAAGTTCGCTCTTGATACCGGCGATCCGTCATCCTTCAAAATGTTTGACGAATTTTATGACGCAGTAATAAAGCAGGTTGATTTTCTTATAGAAAATGCTTGTGATATGGCTAATCGGGCTCATGTCGTTTACAGCGCTCTTATTGCCGATCCTCTTCGTTCTGCAACTATTGAGGGCTGCCTCGAAAAAGGCAGAGGATACAAAAATAACGGACCTCTTTACGGTCATGGTCAGATCCTTGCCGAAGGCGTCTCTGATGCAATAGATTCAATCTTTGCTGTTAAAAAATACGTTTATGAAGAAAATCGTTTTACAATGGATGAACTTAATCGCGCGCTCGAAGCCGATTTCGCCGGATTTGACGATATGTATTCCGTCTTGCGTAAATCGGAATGGCGTTTTGGTAACGATATTCCCGAAGTTGATGAAATAGCAAAATCCTTGTTGGATCATTACAATTCAAAACTGTTGACTATGCCGACTGCAAGAGGCGGATATTACGGCGGCGGTTGTTCTCCTTTTGATCGAGCCGCAAGTTACGGAAAACATACGTCCGCTCTGCCGAACGGAAAGCGTAAAGCCGAACCGCTTTATGCCGATAGTATTGGTGCTGCACCGGGACGCGACAAGGAAGGTCCGACTGCATTGCTCAATTCGTGTATGTGCTTCGATCACACACTTCCCACAAGCGGTTTTATACTTAATATTAAGTTCGATAAAGAGCATTTCAATACCGACGACGGAAAAAAAGCCTTTATTTCATTGCTTAAAACGTATTTTAACGGAAAAGGGCAGCAGCTTTCTGCGGCAGTTCTCAGCAGGGAAGATTTGCTCGACGCAAAAATCAATCCGTGTAATCATCAGAATCTGATCGTTCGTGTCGGTGGATACAGCGACTACTTTGTTAATCTTTCAAAGGAATTACAGGATAATGTTATCGCAAGAACGGCATTTTGACCAATCAGTAAAGTTCAATTAAGTTTCACACTTGCATTATTGCCAAATGATTAAATATGTGATATAATCTCTTGGCAATGATATAGGGGCATAGCTCAGCTGGTAGAGTACCGGTCTCCAAAACCGTGGGCCGAGGGTTCAAATCCTTCTACCCCTGCCAATAAGAAGTCGACTTTTGTCTACCGACAAGAGTCGACTTCTTTAGTAAATAACAAATAGTTTTTATAAAAGAAAGGTTGTTCCGTTATGCAGTTACTTTGTGTGATTATTTCAAAGACCGATTGCGTTCCTGTTATCGTTTCTGAAATGCTTGATAAAGGTTACGGCGATCCTACCGTTCTTTCATGCGAGGGCGCGATGCATTTGTTTGAAAACTCATCTATTGAACCTCCGCCAATTTTCGGTATTCTTCGTCATATAGCAAATCCGATTCAGACCGAATCAAAATTGATGCTTCTTGTTCTTCCCGACGAAAAGCTTGAAGATGCGCAGAAAATAATAGATGAAAAAATCGGAGGCATAGATAATCCGAATACCGGAATCATGTTCTCTCTGTCTATCAATAATGTAAAAGGACTTGCGACCAGATAGTATGATTACGTTTTTATATATCGGTATCGCAATGGCGTTCGGTTTACTCTTTAATAGATTAACAAAACTTGTCAATTTACCCAATGTTACCGGATATCTTGTTGCCGGTTTACTTATCGGCCCATTTGTTCTTAATATTCTTCCCGATACTGCAGTGTCAGATATGTCCGTTATCTCCGAAGTCGCTCTTGGCTTTATCGCTTTTTCAATAGGCGGTGAATTCAGATTCGCAGATATAAAAAAAATAGGGAAATCGGTTATAATCATTACGCTTTTTCAGGCGTTGCTTGCTGCTGCGGCGGTAACGGTCGCGGTTCTTGCGTTCGGATATGACGCTCCGCTCGCTTTTACTCTCGGCGCGATAGCCACGGCAACTGCGCCGGCGGCCACACTGCTCGTTGTCAGACAGTATAATGCAAAAGGTCCCGTTACGAATATGCTTTTGCCTGTTGTCGCTTTGGATGATGCCATAGGTTTGATTTTATTTGCGATTATGTTGTCCGTTTCACAGGTTCTTGCCGACGGAACGCAGCTTACATTTTCAGGTATGGTTCTTGAACCTCTTAAGGAAATAGTATTTTCACTTCTTATCGGTTCGGCACTCGGATTGATTATGACGTTTGCGATTTCTTTCTTTAAATCAAGAGCAAACCGTTCCTGTGTCGTTATATGTTTTGTTCTTGTCGGTGTTGCGCTTGCTGATTTGTTTGATTTGTCATCATTGCTGTTGTGTATGATGATAAGTGCGATTTTCGTCAATTTCAGTCGTTTCAGCGCTCCGGTTATGGAATGTTGCGATAGATGGACGCCTCCGCTGTTTCTTATGTTCTTTGTTCTTTCCGGAGCCGAACTTGATATAAGCGTTCTTCCTACGGTAGGACTTCTCGGCGTTATTTATCTTATTGCAAGAAGCCTCGGAAAATATTTCGGTGCGTATTTCGGCGCTTTAACAGTAAAATCCAATCCTGCAATACGTAAATATCTCGGATTTTCACTGCTTCCGCAGGCGGGTGTCGCTATAGGTATGTCACTGATTGTGGTCGAAAAACTGCCACAGTATGGTAAAGAAATCAGGGCTGTTGTTCTTGCCGCTACTCTTATTTATGAGCTTATCGGCCCGCTTGTAACAAAAGTTGCTCTCACAAAAGCAGGGGAGATTCCGAAAAAAATAAAGCAGTCGCTGGTTGTTTCAAAATAACAAAAAACTCGGAAGTAAAAACTTCCGAGTTTATTTTTTTTGTTGTTTATTTGTTTCCCTGTCCGCCGTTACCGAAAATGCTCTTCATTCTTACCGAATGGTCAAGTATTTTCTTTCTCATTCTCAATGAGGTCGGAGTGATTTCAACAAGTTCGTCGTCTGCGATAAAGTCCAGCGCCTGTTCTATGCTGAATCTGCGAGGAGGAACAAGTCTTAATGCTTCGTCGTGTCCGGATGATCTGATTGCCGTCAGATGTTTTTTCTTGCATACATTTACAACTATATCGTTTACTCTGTTGCATTCGCCCACGATTTGTCCGGCGTAAACCATCTGTGACGGATCAACGAACATAGGACCGGAATCCTGAGAGTTGAAAATGCCGTAAGAGGTTGTTTCGCCGGTTTCGTATGCTATGAGTGAACCGGTTGCTCTTGTCGGAATATCGCCTTTTTTAGGCTGGTAACTGTCAAATATGGACGAGAGAATACCTTCGCCTCTTGTCTGTGTCATAAATTCATTTCTGTAGCCGAAAAGACCTCTGGAAGGAACAATGAATTCAAGTCTTGTTCTTCCGCCGACGTTGGACATGTGGTCAAGTTCGCCTTTTCTCGTTCCCATGCTCGACATTACGGCGCCAACGGATTCGGCAGGAATATCAACAACAAGTCTTTCAACAGGTTCACATACTACACCGTCAATCGTTTTATAAAGAACTTTCGGGGTTGATACCTGGAATTCATATCCTTCGCGTCTCATGGTTTCGATCAAAACCGAAAGATGCATTTCTCCTCTTCCGCAGACAGCAAAAGCGTCTGTCGAATCGGTTTCCGAAACTTTAAGAGATACGTCTTTAAGAAGCTCTTTGAAAAGTCTGTCTCTCAGGTTTCTCGAAGTAACGAATTTGCCTTCTCTTCCTGCAAACGGGCTGTCGTTTACCATAAAGGTCATCTCAACAGTCGGCTCTGAAATCTTGACAAAAGGCAGCGGCTCAACAACATCGGGATTACAGATTGAATCTCCGATGTTTACATCTTCGATACCGGATACGGCAACGATATCTCCGGCAGACGCCGTTTCGCACGGCGCTTTGCCCAGTCCGTCAAAGGTATAAATATTGACGGCTTTACATTTTCTGTCGGGACGGTTATGATGATAGTCGGTAAGGACAACATCCATGTTTTTCTTCAGAATACCTCTTTCGATTCTTCCGATCGCTATTCTTCCCACATAATCGTTGTAGTCTATGGAAGAAACAAGCATCTGGAAAGGACCGTCTGTTTCGCCTTTCGGCGGATCGAAATATTCAACGATTTTATCAAGCAGAATCGAGAGATTTGTATCTCCGTCATAGGGAGAAAGCGAAGCGAATCCGTTTCTTGCAGAAGCAAAGATAACGGGGGAGTCAAGCTGCTCATCTGTCGCGTTAAGATCTATTAGTAATTCAAGAATTTCGTCAACTACTTCGTCGGGACGAGCGTCCGGACGGTCGATTTTATTAACAACGATAATGACTTTGTGATTTAATTCCAAGGCTCTTTGAAGAACGAATCTCGTCTGCGGCATCGGTCCTTCAAATGCGTCAACCAGCAACAGAACGCCGTTTACCATTTTGAGAATACGTTCAACTTCACCGCCGAAATCGGCATGCCCCGGAGTGTCTACGATATTTATTTTTGTCCCTTTATAATTAATCGCCGTGTTTTTTGCGAGAATGGTTATTCCGCGTTCTCTTTCGATATCGCCGGAGTCCATAACTCTGTCGGCAACGGCCTGGTTTTCTCTGAATGTTCCGCTCTGTTTCAGCATTTCGTCAACGAGAGTCGTTTTGCCGTGGTCAACGTGCGCGATTATTGCAATATTTCTTAAATTTTCATTACTCAAAGTTTATTACTTCCTTCCGTAATATAAAACTCAAACCGATTTTTAATTATAATTATCAATAAAAAGTATGTCAATAGACTTTTCAGGATTAGAAAGAAAGTTTAGATTTTTCTTCACAAATTACTATTGATTTTTATCTTTTAATGTGGTATTATTATCACGTTCGAAAATGATACGCGTCATTAGCTCAGTTGGATAGAGTGTCTGGCTACGAACCAGAAGGTCGAGGGTTCGAGTCCCCCATGACGCGCCATTTTTTTACTTTTTATACTTATTTGCGGGTATGGCGGAACTGGCAGACGCGCTAGATTCAGGTTCTAGTGGTCGCAAGATCATGTAGGTTCAATTCCTGTTACCCGCACCATGCTGGGTGTTCATAACGCAAGTGAGCGTTGTGAACACCCGGTTTTTCTCTTTTTACTCATAATCATCTATGTAGCGAGCAGGTTTTGATACCTGCTCTTTTGTTTTAGGCGATGGCGGCATTCGGAACATATTCCACAGCCACGCCCTGTCTTGTATCAACCTTTAATGGCTGATAGTTGTCATCGGTCGGAATTTCGATGACACCCAAGAAGCGGTAATGAATGGTGATCTCCTGGTATCTGTTTTTGCCCTTGCCGACGATGTTGTGTACCTCAATCTTCTCGACCAGTTCTTTAAGGAGCACAGGTGTCAGCTTGTCCATTTCAAGGAAATTGCGGACGGCTCTTGTGAACTGTTCCTTTTCGTGCCGCATATCATCGAGCTTGATCTGCTCCGCACGGTAAGAACGGATATTGCTCTGCAATTCGTCCCGTTCCTTTTCGTACTTGGTGGAAAGCTGCATATACCAACTGTCGGTCACCTTGCCGTTGACATTATCCTCATAAAGCCGTTCGTAAAGTCGTTCAACATCCTTAATGCGGACGGTCGCCTTTTGAATTTCCTCCGCCAGATATTTCTGCCGTTTGGCAATATCCTTGTTCGTCTTGTTTTCCAAAAGTTCTGCGAATGCGTCCTCATCATCGTGCAGATATTGAGATAAGCGTTTAAGTTCCATCGTTACGACCGTTTCAAGCGAATCCGCACGGATATAGTGCGTACCTTCGCAGGTGCCTCGATTGCTCTTGTAATTGGAGCATTTGAAGTGCTTGATCTCGGTATTGGGATGGCAGACATTGAACCACATTTTATGACCGCAGTCGGCACAGTAGAGAATATCACAAAACATATTCTTTTCGGCAAGCTCCTTGTTGGGCGCTCTCCGCTTTGTCGTGCCGGTGGCTTTCTGTACTCTCTCAAAGGTATCACGGTCGATGATCGGCTCGTGAACATTCTTGAAGATTTTCCAGTTGGACGGATCGTTCGGGATGCGTTTCTTGTTCTTGAAAGACACCGAATAGCTTTTGAAATTGATAACATCTCCGCAATACTCCTGCTGGGCAAGGATTTTGGCTATGGTGGTCTTGCACCACTTGTACGGATTTTCCTGTGTTTTCTTTCCGCCTCTCGGTAAATCCTTAGATCGCCAATATGCCATCGGCACCATAACCTTCTGTTCCTGCAAGAGCCGTGCAATGGTTTCGTTGCCTTTGCCTTCGATATTCATACGGAAGATACTGCGGACGACCTCTGCGGCTTCGGGGTCAATGATCCACCGCTTTTTGTTTTCCGGATCTTTCATATATCCGTAAGGCGGCTGTGACAGCGGTTCGCCCATACTGCCTCTGATACGGTGTGCCGATTTAATCTTGTTGGAAATGTCTCTTGCGTACATCTCGTTCATAACATTCTTGAACGGTGCGAGTTCGTTTTCACCTTCGGCGCTGTCCACCATATCGTTTACGGCAATGAAACGGATATTGTGGTCGGGAAAGTAGGCATCGGTATATTGACCGACAACAACATAATCTCGACCGAGACGGGACAGGTCTTTTACCATGACGGTCGTGACATATCCGACATCAATATCGTTCAGCATTTCCTGAAATCCCGGGCGGTCAAACCTTGTTCCAGTTATACCGTCATCGATATAATACTTGGTGTTGGTAAATCCGTATTCCTTTGCTTTCTGCTTGAGCATTGCTTTTTGGTTTGCGATGGAATTGCTCTCGCACTCGGTACCGTCGTCACGGCTGAGGCGGCAATAAAGTGCGGTAATTCCGATTTGGTTATTCTTCGACTGCATTTAGTCCTCCTTCCCGGCAGTCGATACACATTCTTGCATAATTGTAACATCATTATCTGTCGGCATCAATTCTGCCAATTCACTTTGTAAATACTCACCCACACGGGTTTTCAGGGTTACTTTCTTCTCTTTGGGCTTTAACGGCTGAAAACGGGATGAGACGATATATCTCACCCCGTTTACTTCGTAAACCTGTCTTTCACCTCCGAATGCCTGTAATAATACTTTTTCACTCATATAATGTTTTTCCTCCTTATCTTCCTCTGTCTTTTTGACTTTCTAAAAATTTCTGGTAATACTCAACGGCTTTGACGATATAATCTTCCTTCTGCTGTGCGGTATAAGAACTCGGGATTTTACCCCGCAACCGTTCTGCCGGAATACGGTAGGTTTCACGCTGGTTGGCTTTTTCCTCCGACATGATTTCGATGATGAAATCCTTGTCAAGCGTTCCGTCGTTTATGGCTTTGTGCATACGAACTGCCTGCGAA
>JAZQQT010000119.1:0-8507 GCA_045629205.1 Eubacteriales bacterium | reverse complement strand
GGCGCGCTACCAACTGCGCTACATCCCGTTATTCGATTTTACAAATATATATCAGGCGCGCTTCCGTTTGCGGTATCCCGAAAAAGACTTCGCTTCCGCTCGCCTATTTTCGACCGCGGCACCCTCAGCTTCTCGCTTCTTCTGCCACAGGCAGCGCTTCCAAGCTTCGCCCAACTGCGCTACATCCCGTTATTCAATTTTACAAATATATATCAGGCGCGCTTCCGTTTGCGGTGTCCCGAATCAGCGATATATGATTCACATCAGTTTCTTCTGCGGTTGCCGGATAACAAAACGATGAATCTCACCAGCTGCATAAGTGATACCGCCAATGCCGCAACATATGTCATCGCGGCGGCTTTTAAGACTTTTTTTGTCGCGCGGACTTCATCCTTTTGAAGAATACCGTTTTCTTCTATGGCTTTCACGGCCCTGCGGCTTGCGTTGAACTCAACGGGGAGCGTTAGAAGCTGAAAAAGTGTTGAGAACGCGAAGAAGATAATACCGAGATACCCTATCCAAAGGAACAAAACAGACAATGCCGAAAGAAGTAAGCCGATAAAAATCATCGGAACGGCAAGCTTTGACGCAATGCTCGTAATCGGAATAACCGCCGCCCTTATCTTTATAGGAAAATAACCCGATGAATATTGTGCGGCATGTCCGGCCTCATGACAGGCAACACCTATTGCGGCGGTAGACGTATTGTTATAAACGCTTTCGGACAGACAAATCACATTTGTTTTCGGATCGTAATAATCTGTTAAATTCCCCGAAATCGGCGAAATGATAACATCCGTAACACCGTTTGCGAGTAAAACCGTTCTTGCTGCCTGCGCTCCGGTAAGACCGCGCGCAGAAAAATCCATACTGTATTTATTATATGTGGATTTAACATAAACACTTGCAATCAGAGAAAAAATAACAGCCGGTAAAACGAGCAGGATATACGTAATATCCACCGCGCAGCCTCCTTTCTCATCCTGTATATTATATCACGTCTGTCTATCTTTGTCAATATAATGTCGGTTTTTCGCATAAATGTCATAATAACCGCAAAACGATATTGAAAAAAACACCTGTATATGATATAATTGCATTATAAAAACATAAAAGGAAGTCAGTTATGAAACGTTTTTTATCCACTCTGCTTTTGATTGCAGTTGCCGTTTCTCTTCTTGCTGCATGCGAAAAGCCTCTTGACCCTGCCGAAGAAGAACATAAATACGGTAAGATAATATACGTATCTCCCGACGGAAACGACGAAAACAGCGGAGAAAAAGACACTCCCGTTGCCTCTCTTTCCGGCGCGGTAAAAGCTTTGCGCACTTACAGAACCGAAAACGGACTCCCCGAAGGCGGAATAAAAATCGAATTCGTAGAGGGAACGTATAACGTAACGGAAAGTATAACATTAACCGCCGATGACAGCGGCGAAGAAGACAAACCGATAGTCTTTGCAAGTGCAAAAGACGCTTACGTTCTTTTCGACGGCGGAGTTTCGATTAATCCATCGGATTTCAAGCCGGCAGACGACACATTCAAATCACTTCTTCCCACAGAAGAAGCAAAAGCCAATGTTTTGATGTTGGACCTCGCCGCCGCAGGATGCTACGACCTCGACGATGCCGTAAATAACCAAGCAAACAATTTTTACAGACAGGAACTGTTTGTAAACGGCAAAAGACAGGACGTTGCCCGCTGGCCGAACAAAGAATACTATCATCCCGAAGTCGACTATAAAAATCTTATCTCCGATGAAAGCGGAAACAAGTTCGGTAAAATATTTATCACGGAAGAACAGGCGGATGTATGGAGAAACATCAAAGACATCCGTTTTTACGGTTATCCGTATTACGACTGGAGAACCGTGCGAATGAACAAAATTGACGTGTCTGCCGACGAAGCCGCACTTCTTTATCCTGTAACAGGCGAATCAAGTTTGGGAAAAGGCTGCGTTTATTTTGTATATAATATACCGCAGGAGCTCGATTCCCCCGGAGAATATTACTGGGACACAAAATCAAACATCCTTTACTACTGGCCCGACACGGGATTTGAAACGTCCGAAATATCTTTTTCTCAGTTTACCGAATATCCGGTAACTCTTGAAAAATGTTCATATATCACTTTCGACAATCTTTCGGCAAAATATTTCCGTAACGGATTCCTCAACGGAATCGGAAATCACATCACCGTAAGCAATTGCTGTCTTTCCGGACTTGGAGGCAACGCCGCCGTAAGTCTTATCGGCGATTATAATACGATAAAAGGATGTCTGCTGCACGATCTGGCCGCAAAGGGAATTACCGTTCGTGCCGGAGACGTCGCGACACAGACTTTCGGCAATACAACCGTTATTGATAACATTATTTACGAATGGCAGCAAATATATACCGTTTACAATGCCGCAATCGACATAAACGGCTACGGTATTCTCGTTTCTCACAACGAAATGCACGACAGCCCCCATGTTGCCGTAGAAGTTTCGGGTGGGCAGTGTGTTATCGAATACAACTTAATATACAACTGCTGCAGGGAATCATCCGACTGCGGCGCAGTGCATACACTCGGTTATTTTACATGGTACGACAACGTTTACAGATATAACGTTATGCACGATGTCAAAGACCTTGTTCATGAACCCGGTTGGGGCAACGGAGTGTATTTTGACTGTTGGGGCAGATTCTGGTCGGCATACGGAAATCTGTTCTACAATATTGCGGGAACAGCACTCTGCGGCGCTTCCGGTTACATGGACTTACACGACAACATATGTGTAAATGTCGGCGGACCGATAAATATCGTTTACTGGGGAACGGAAGAAATGCCCGATTTTTACGACAATGAGTCATGGATGAAAAACGATATCCGTCTTTACGATTATCATTCTCAATTATGGAGATACACCTCTTCGAGAACACTTCTTTTTGCCGAAGTCGGCAACCAGGACGAAAACTATACGTCGTATGATTTGCCGCAATCGCCCTCTCATTTCTACATCCGTAATAATGTCCGTTATATAGATTCATCCTCCCCGTTTGAACCTTTCGACGACGATGAAGGAGAAGATCCGTCTTTGTTCCGCATTGTCAGAGGTATGCCGTGGGCGTTTGACCTTTCGGCGATTTCCGATAACGTATACTATTTGGAAGACCCGGGCTTCACGGATTACGCAAACAATGATTTTACTTTCAGGAAAGATTCCCGCGTCTTCCGGGACCTCATCGGTTTTGAAGAGCCGGATTTATCAACAGTCGGAGCAAGAGCTTCCGAAAACCCGTTCAAATAAGCATCAAAAGCGGCCGTTTTTTCGGTCGCTTTTCCTTTTGACAAAAGTCAAAAACTTGTATATAATATTTTTATCAAATTTCCCCGGAGGATTCCATGAAAAAACCACTGGTAATAATCCTGATTCTTGCATTGACTTTTTCATTGCTTACCGCTTGTGCAGACAAACCGAATGAATCTGTTGAAAAAGAACACGAATACGGTAAAATCATATACGTTTCGCCCGACGGAAACGACGAAAACAACGGTGAAAAAGGTTCACCCGTTGCGTCTCTTGTCGGCGCCGTCAAAGCAATGCGAGATTATCGTTCGAAAAACGGACTTCCCGAAAGCGGAATCAAAATCGAATTCGCCGAAGGAACGTATAACGTAACGGAAAGTATAACATTAACCGCCGGCGACAGCGGCACCGAAGAAAGTCCGATAGTTTTTACAAGCGCAAAAGACGCATACGTTCTTTTCGACGGCGGCGTTTCGATTAAGCCCTCGGATTTCAAACCGGCAGACGATGCATTCAAGTCGATTCTTCCCACAGAAGAAGCAAAAGCCAACGTTTTGATGTTGGACCTCGCCGCCGCAGGATGCTACGACCTCGATGACAGCAGTGATTACAAAGCGGAAATGGGATATACGACAACAGAACCGACCCCGTCGCCTGCTTTGGGCTTTTACAGACAGGAGCTGTTCGTAAACGGAAAAAGACAGACTGTTGCCCGCTGGCCGAACAATACATACTGCCATCCGGACGTAGATTTAAAAACGGTAATAACCGATGAAAACGGCACGCAATTTTATAAAATATTCGTGTCCGACGAAAAGGCCTCTTTTTGGCAAAACGTTGAAACAATAAGACTATACGGAATGCCGAAAAATGATTATGCCAGCGTTTTTATACCCGACGTCAATCTTGCGGAAGATTCATCAGCGCTTCTGTTCCCGCTGACCGCATCATCTCGCGGATTATCGGAAGATTGTCTGTATTACGTTTCGAATATTCCGCAGGAACTCGATTCGGCAGGAGAATATTACTGGGACACAAAGACAAATATTTTTTATTACTGGCCCGAAGAAGACTTGGAAAATTCCGTCATATCGTTTTCTCAGTTTGCCGGTGTTCCTATTTCGCTTTCCGGATGTTCACATATAACCGTCGACAATATTACAGCCGGATATTTTCGAAACAGTTTCATAAAAGGAGACGGAGATTATATAACCGTAAGCAACTGTTCCGTTTACGGAATCGGCGGTAATGCCGCAATTTCTTTAAACGGTGATTTCAATACGGTAAAAGGATGTCTTTTACATGATTTGGCATCGGCCGGAATTATTATAAGAACCGGTGATATCGCAACTCAAAATCCGGGACACACATCAGTATCCGACAATATCGTTCACGATTGGGCGCAATTGTTTACAGTATATAATGCCGCGGTTGCAATAAGAGGTTTCGGCGGAAAAATTTTACACAACGAATTATACAACTCTGCGCATTACGCCGTTGAAATACGCGGGGGCCAATGTGAAGTTGCATATAACGACATTCATAATGCCTGTCTTGAAGTAGCAGACGGCGGCGCCGTCGAGACATGGGGATATTTATCATGGGCAGGGAACGAATATAAATACAATTATTTGCACCAAATCGGAGATAATCTTAATCCTGCGTTCGGAATAGAACGTCCCGGTCTCGGTTCCGGTTTCTTCTTTGATTTCTGGGGCAGATACGCTATCTGTTACGGCAATCTTTTCGTCGATGTAAAAGGATGCTGCATGTGCGGAGTATCAGGACACATAACCTGTCAAAATAATCTGTGCATCAATGTCGGAGAACCGATAAACATTGCAGATAACGGCGTCACCGAAAGGTCTGATGGTTATGATAATACATGGGTTAAAGACGATATACGCCTTTACGATTATCTTAATCAGATTTGGAGATATTCTTCTTCGAGAACTGCGCTTTTCATCGAAGTAAACGATCAGAAAAGAAATATTTACTGCATGGATTTACCTCTCGCCGCGGCTTACAATATCTTTCAAAACAACGTCAGATTTATCGATTCAAATGCCGAAGTCAAGCCATTTGACTGCGATGACAACGAATACTATACAAAATACGGTATTATACACGCAAGCGATTATTCTTTCAATATGTCATCGCTACTTGATAATGTCTGCTATACCGACGTTGATCCCGGTTTTACCGATTATGCAAACGGCGATTATACATTAAGGGAAGATTCACGTGTGTTCCGCGATCTTATCGGCTTTGAAAATATCGATATGTCAGTTTTCGGACCGAGAACTTCCGAAAACCCGTTCAAAAAATAATAAAACAGGAATCAAGCGACCGTTTTTCGGTCGCTTTTCTTTTGACAAAAGTTCAAAAAAGGTATATAATGTTTTTATCATATCTATCCGGAGGACACTATGAAAAAACCACTGGCAATAATGATGATTCTTGCTTTAACTTTTTCGCTCATTACCGCCTGCGCAGACAAACCGGCTGAACCGATTGAGGAAGAGCATGTTTACGGTAAAATCATTTATGTTTCACCCGACGGAAACGACGAAAACAGCGGAGAAAAAGACACTCCCGTTGCCTCTCTTACCGGCGCGGTCAACGCAATGCGTTCCTACAGAGAACAAAACGGTCTTCCCGAAGGCGGTATAAAGATAGAATTCGCCGCAGGAACATATAATGTTACCGAAGGGATCACCTTGACGGCGGAAGACAGCGGCACAGAAGATTCGCCCGTTGTTTTTGCGGGAGCAAAAGACGCTTATGTCCTTTTTGACGGCGGTATAACCATTAAACCGTCCGACTTTGTTCCTGCGGATGACGATTTCAAATCCCTTCTGCAGACCGAAGAGGCAAAGCAAAACGTATTGATGATAGACCTCGCCGCCGCAGGATGTTACGACCTCGACGACCCTCAGGAATATTCCGAATCGGGTTATTACAGGCAGGAGCTGTTTGTCAACGGCAAAAGACAGAACATCGCACGCTGGCCAAACAGCGGATATCATCACCCCGAAAAGGTTGATGCGAAAAATACCGTTCAAGATGAATACGGCAACACTCTCGGCAAGATATACATTACAGAAGAGCAGGCTTCTTTATGGAGAAACTCCGAAAATATACGTTTTTACGGCTATCCGTATATGGATTGGGCTACCGTCCGTCTCAACAATATCGATATTGATGCAACTGAGCCGGCTCTTCTTTTCCCTGTAAATATCGGTTATGGTTTAAGGTCCGAATGTCTTTATTTCGTATACAATATTCCTCAGGAACTTGATACTCCCGGGGAATATTATTGGGACACGGATACAAATATACTGTATTATTGGCCCGATAAAGATTTTGAAACATCCGAAATATCTTTTTCACAGTTGACCGACACTCCCGTTATTCTTGAAAACTGTTCATATATTACTTTCGATAATCTCTCGGCAAAATATTTTCGCAACGGCTTTATTGTTGCGGTCGGTAATCACAATACTGTAAGCAATTGCTGTTTTTCCGGTATGGCGGGCTATGCAGCCATTGCAATCAGAGGAGATTACAACACCGTAAAAGGATGTCTGTTACACGATTTGGCAGCAAAAGGGATAAGAGTCATAAGCGGTGATATTTCAACGCAAACCTTCGGTAATACAGTCGTTACAGATAATATAGTTTACGAGTGGCAACAGATATACACCGTTTACAATGCCGCCGTAGATGTGAACGGTTACGGTATTCTTGTCGCACATAACGAACTTCACGACAGTCCTCATGTTGCAATAGAAATCGCAGGTGGACAGTGCGTTATCGAATACAATTCCATCTACAACTGCTGCAAAGAATCATGGGACTGTGGAGCAGTCCATACTCTTGGTTATTTTTCATGGTATGATAATATCTTCAGATACAACATTGTGCACGACGTAAAAGATCTTCTCCGCGACCCTGGTTACGGGAACGCTGTTTATTTTGATTGCTGGGGCAGATTCTGGTCGGCATACGGAAATCTTTTCTACAATATCGCAGGAACGGCACTTTGCGGAGCATCCGGTTATATGGACTTACACGACAATATATTTGTAAATGTCGGAGGACCGATCAATATCGTTTACTGGGGACCGGAAGAAAGACCGAATATTTACGATGAAGACTGGCTGAAAAACGATATTCGTCTTTACGACTATCACTCTCAACTATGGAGATATACCTCTTCCAGAACGCTTCTTTTCCCGGAAGTTCATGATCAGGATGAAAATTATACCTCCTATGATTTACCGCAGTCTCCATCACATTTCTATGTCCGTAACAATATCCGTTATATAGATTCAAACTCTCTTTTCGAGCCTTTTGATGATGACGAAGGTGAAGATCCTTCATTGTTCCGTATGATCAGAGGCTTGCCGTGGGCATTTGATCTTTCGGCGATTTCCGACAATGCCTATTACCTGGAAGATCCGGGATTTACGGATTATGCGAATAACGATTTTACGCTGAAAGAAGATTCACGTGTTTTCCGCGATCTTATCGGATTTGAAGAGCCCGATTTATCAACCGTCGGCGTCAGAGCTTCCGAAAACTCGTTCAAATAAAAATTTTTAAATACGGTCGATTATTTCGGCCGTATTTATATTATATATTATTGAAAAAGACTCTTTTTTATGCTATAATATATAAAAATTATTTAAAACGTGATAAGATGAAGAAAAGCGTCAAAAAAAAGCATAACAGATTTTTGAAATATCTTTTCAGAACCCTGCTTGTAATCGTTACGGCAGGTGTTTTTGCCGCGCTCTTTTTCTTTACGCTTATGAATAAAATATATAACAGCGGATTCAAAGAAGTAAAAAACACTTTTGTGTCTTCCGTTATGGAAACATACAACGGCCGATTTCTTGCCGAATGGTTTCTCTCCGAAGATGAAATCGAAAGAATCGTTACCTGCGAAGGAAGATACGACCCGAATCCGGACGAAGATTTTCAGCCGGAAAAGACACCGGAAGTCATAATAGATGTCCCGGAAGAAAAAGCGAAAGACGTCGAGCTGATCACCATATCAAGTTCGACCTATACCGGAAAGCTGCTGATAATTTCAGACCCTTCACGTGTGAAATTGTTTACGTCGTTTCCGTTTGATTATAACGGAAAGGGATATAAACTTGAGGAAATATCAAAAAAAACGAATGCTCTCGCGGTAGTCAATGCCGCC
>JAZQQT010000118.1:0-36070 GCA_045629205.1 Eubacteriales bacterium | reverse complement strand
GGCTTGCACAGCCGCAAGCCTGCCTAAAGGCGTAATTAAAATCCGCCGGATATGGTAATTCCGGCGGATTTTTTACGGATTAAAATTCTGTTACAGACGGTTCGCTTGTTTTTATTTTTGTATGATCGAAAATTCCGGAATAAACGATTCGTCTGCTGATGCAAAATCCTGAATATAAGTCGATTCAAAACCGAGCGTAAGCGCGGTTTCTGTTACCCTTGAGTATTCTTTTCTCTTGAGACGTCTGTTGATTTCGGGATAATCCGCGGCTTTTCCTTCAGGAATATACTGGCACATAATGCTCAGCATTACTTCGTTTCCGAACTTTTCTTTCACTGCCTTCAACAGCTTGATACTGTCAATGGTATGTGACGGCAGGACCATATGTCTTATTATGACTCCCGATGTCATAAGTCCGTCGCTGCCTATGATGTTTATCGGTTGTTGCCTTAGCATTTCAGCTATTGCGGAAATCGCGACGGTAAAATAATCATCGGCATTGCAGTATCTTGAAGATACTTCCGGTGAATAGAATTTAAGGTCCGGAAGATATATATCAATTAATCCTTCGAGCTTCTTTATCGTTTCTGCTTTTTCATAAGCCGAACTGTTCCAGATTATCGGAAGACCGACTTCATCTTTCAGCTTCGGCAGAATAGGTATGAGCTGTTCCGTATAATGACTGGGCGTTACAAAATTGATATTGTTTACACCTTTTTCTTTTAACAAAAGGGCCGTCTTTATGAGAAATGTCTCGTCCGCGATCTGCCCGATGGCTCCGGAATGACTTATTGCGTAATTCTGGCAGAACACACATCCGAGATTGCATCCTGTGAAAAAAATGGTTCCGGATCCGTTTTTTCCGCTTATACATGGTTCTTCCCAATAGTGAGGTCGTGCTCCGGAAATTTCCGTTTCCCGGGTTTTATTGCAAAAACCCGAGGTCGATCTTCTGTCAGCTCCGCAGTTCCGCGGGCAAACGAAACAAGCATTCTTATCAGTGGTTGTCATAATGCGGCGCCCTGAGCCTTGTCGGTATTATCCATTCTAAATAAATTCGGTAACATCTTTTATTCCTCTTTCCCGAATTATAGTATCGCGTTATAATAAAGTCAAGGCGTTTATGAAATGTTTTCGATATTTTATTCCCTTGCTTGACAAAGAAAACAGCATATGATACACTACAACATTATATAAAAATAATATATGTGATGGAAGGTGTCGAGATGATTAAAAGAGTTTTTCGTGAATTGATCGGCGGAATCCTTGCTTCGTTGTGTATAGCGATCGGCGGTTCGGTGTTTCTTGCATGTGATAATAAATATCTCGGGGCTGTTTTTTTCAGTGTTGCGCTTCTTTCCATTTGTCTTCTCGGCTTTTCGTTGTTTACCGGGAAAATCGGTTTCACGGTAGAAGATCATTCCGCCGGAAATATCATAGGCGTGATTGCCTGCCTTATCGGAAATTTTATAGGGTGTTCTTTTTTCGGGCTACTGATTAAACTCGGACTGCCCTCTCTTTCCGAAAAGGCCGAAACATTATGCTCGGCAAAACTTTTACAGTCTTTTCCCGAAGCGATTATTCGCGCGTTCTTCTGCGGCGTATTGATGTATATAGCTGTCTGGGTCTTTCGCGCAAAGAGTAAACTGATCGGAATACTGTTTTGTATCCCTGTATTTATTCTTTGCGGATTTGAGCACTCAATTGCGGATATGTTTTATTTTGCCGATGCCGGCATTTATACCGGTCAGGCGTTATTATATCAGCTAACAATAGTTCTTGGAAACACAATAGGCGGCGTATTTATCCCGTTGGTCGAGATTTTACGTTCATCGCTCGAAAACAAACCTAAAGGAGAATAAAAATGGCAAAGTTTATCAACGAACCTGCACATACTTTTAATGAGTATCTTTTAATTCCGGGTTATTCATCATCTGAATGTATTCCCGCAAACGTCAGTCTTCACACCCCGCTTGTTCGTTTCAAAAAGGGTGAAGAGCCGTCTATCAGCATGAATATACCTATGGTTTCTGCCATTATGCAATCCGTTTCGGGCGAAAAACTCGCGGTTGCTCTCGCTACTGAGGGCGGTGTTTCGTTTATATACGGTTCGCAGTCGGTCACCGATGAAGCGGCAATGGTTGCAAGAGCAAAAAGTTACAAGGCAGGGTTTGTAGTAAGCGATTCGAATATCACTCCGGACGGAACACTTGCCGATGTCATTGCGCTTAAACAGTCAAGAGGTCATTCAACTATCGCCGTTACCGATGACGGAACGGCAAACGGCAAGCTGCTCGGTATTGTCACAAGCCGCGATTACCGTGTCAGCCGAATGGATCCTTCTCTGAAGGTTTCCGAATTTATGACGCCGTTTTCAAAACTTATTTACGCAAGGGAAGGAACTACTCTTAAAGAGGCAAACGATATTATTTGGGATCACAAACTCAATTCTCTGCCTATCATAGATGAAAACGACCGACTTTGCTATATGGTTTTCCGTAAGGATTACGATACTCATAAGCAGAATCCAAATGAATTGCTTGACGGCAAAAAGAGATACATCGTCGGTGCCGGTATAAACACCCGCGATTATGCCGAAAGAGTTCCCGCTCTTGTAGAAGCAGGCGCAGATGTTCTTTGCATAGATTCTTCCGAAGGCTTTTCCGAATGGCAAAAGCTTACGCTCGATTGGATACGCGCGAAATACGGTGATTCCGTCAAGGTCGGGGCCGGAAACGTGGTAGACGCCGACGGTTTCAGATTCCTTGCCGAGTGCGGCGCGGATTTTGTTAAAGTCGGCATAGGAGGCGGTTCCATCTGCATTACCCGTGAAACAAAAGGTATAGGCAGAGGTCAGGCAACTGCTCTTATAGATGTTTGCAGGGCTCGTGATGAATACTTTGAAGAAACAGGTATATATGTTCCCGTTTGTTCCGACGGCGGTATTGTTTACGACCACCACATAACCCTTGCTCTTGCTATGGGTGCCGATTTTGTAATGCTCGGCAGATATTTTGCAAGATTTGACGAAAGCCCGACCAATAAGGTCAGTATCGGCGGCACATATTATAAAGAGTATTGGGGTGAGGGTTCCGCAAGAGCCCGTAACTGGCAGAGATACGACCTCGGCGGCGACAAAAAACTCTCCTTCGAAGAAGGTGTCGATTCGTATGTTCCTTATGCCGGAAGTCTCAAAGACAATGTTGCTTTAACGTTAAGCAAAGTAAAATCCACCATGTGCAACTGCGGTGCACTTACAATCAAAGAACTTCGTGACAAGGCGGTTCTTACCCTTGTTTCCGCAACGAGTATTACTGAGGGCGGAGCTCACGACGTCATTCAGAAGGACAGCGTAGCCACTATAAAATAGTAATTTTTTCAGAGTAGGTTCCGTGCGTATGCGTAATTTTTTATTGCGCCAGTGCTTCGGGATGGGATGTTGCCCGAAGACGAAAGATCTGATCTGCGATACGGTTCCGCATCCGCTGTTTTATACTTCGGAGCTCTGATTCCCTTTAGGGAAGAAAGAGGTTTTCCATGAAAAAAAATCCGATTCTTGCGGGATTTGAGAATAAATCCCGAACCTACACGATTGTCGCCTGTGCACTGCTTATGGCAATGGCAATTGTTCTCAAAACGTTGCTGCAGTTTTCTGTCCCGATGTTCGGTGTCAAATCGCAGGAAATTAATTTCAGCTATGCGGTCATAATGTTTGCCGGATACGTTTTCGGTCCTCTTTGGGGCGGTATCGTCGGTCTCGGGTCCGATTTGATCGGCTGTCTTATTTCCGGAGAGGGAGCGCCCATTATCGGGCTTACTGTCACAAATCTGTTGGTGGGTGTGTTACCCGGACTCCTTCGCCTTATTGTAAGAGAACGATATAAAAAGTTTTACGTTCTGTTTCCGTTTACTCTTGTTCTGATTTGTCTTGCGTCTTTGCATAACTCCTATTGGATCAGGCTTGTTTTTGTTCCGCATCTGACATATTGGGTTTATGCTCTTCCTCGTCTTGCGTTTTCTGCATTGATAGCATTTCCTCTTAATGCTGTAATAATATGGATACTTGTCATCAAGGTGTTGCCCTTGATAAATAACAGACAGTCCGTAAAAACAGAATGAATTTTTGATTTGGTATATATAAAACACCGTGAACTGCTGAATTACAGTTCACGGTGTTGTGTTTTTTTGATATGTGTTTTAAATGATTCAGCCGGTGAATGCTTCATAATCCTTTTTGATTTTTTTCAGACAATTGATCAGCTTCGGATTGAAAACACCGCACTGTCCTTCAATAATCATACTGTATGCCGTATTCTTTTCGTATTGCTCTTTGTAACATCTTTTACTGGTAAGCGCATCGTAAACATCGGCAATCGAAACTATCTGTGCGTGAATCGGAATATCGTCACCCGAAAGCTTGTCCGGGTATCCGTTTCCGTCATATTTTTCATGATGAAAACGGCATATTTCGTAACTGATTTTTTTGTATTCATCGCTCCACGCATCTTTTATCGATTCTATGATTTTACAGCCTCTTATTGTGTGAAGCTTCATCTCATTGAATTCTTCGGGTGTGAGCCTGCCGGGCTTCAGCAGTATATTGTCGGAAATTGCGATTTTGCCGACATCATGCAGTGCGCTTGCGGGAACGATAATGTTGATAACATCATCTGAAAGTCTGTATTCCGGATAATCTTTCATAACCTGTTCGGCAAGTATTTTCGTGTAACCTTTTACTCTCTGAACGTGATCTCCGCTTTCCAGATTTCTTGATTCAACGACCGTACCGAGAACATCAACTATGGTTTTGTTGTATTTTTCCAGTGTTTCGGCCTGTATCTGCAACTCGCGGTTTTGTTCGATAAGCATTTTTGTCTGCTCTGTAACCTTGTCTTCAAGTGTGTTTTTATATGAATAAAGGTCAATGATGTTCATCACTCGTCTGCGGACTATTGTTTCATCGAACGGCTTGTGGATAAAATCGGCAACTCCGAAATCAAGACATCTGTTTTCGCTTTCAATAGATGTTTCTCCGCTTATTACAAGCACCGGAAGTCTGTCAAGTAATTTCTGTTCTTTTAATTTTTCGAGAACATAAAAACCGTCTTTGACCGGCATCATTAAGTCAAGAAGAACCACTGCCAGTTCGTTTTCGTATTTGTTTATCTTTTCGAGAGCTTCTTCTCCGTTTTCAGCCTCAATCATATCGTATTCGTCGGAAAGAATATCCGAAAGTATGCCTCTGTTTATGAAAACATCATCAACAATAAGAATCTTGGACTTATTGTTCATCGTAGTAGCGCCTCCGATTGGTTTTATACAGAAATTAATATCTGTTCGTTTATCCGAGAAGAGAAACGGCTTCGATTATTTTTGCGTATGCAGTTTCAACGTCGGTCACCATTTGAGAAATGTCTGTGTCGGGTTTTTTCCCGGGGCGTAAAGCTTCGCAAAGAATATCAGCGACATTGTGAAGCGGCGTAAGCCCGAGATTCAGCGAAACTCCTTTTATGTTGTGTATATTGCGGAATGCATCCTCATACTTTTCTGCGGAAAGATTATTTTTAAATAACTTCAATTCTTCGCCAGCCGCAAAGATTTTAATATATTTAATAATCCTTTCGTCTTTCATAAGACGGCTCAGAACACCGTTGTAATCTCCGCCGAACATTTCGTAACATTCTTTAACAGTCATATTATTTTCTCCGATTTTTCTTTCTTGTGGTATTTCCGAACGACATAAACAGTGTATAAAAAAACAACACCAATGCCGTAAAGAATGCCAGCGCGATTCCCGCTGCGTATAAGAAATTAATTAACGTGTCCTTTAATGCCTTTGTTTTTGCTTTGAAATCATCTGTCGCATCGGAAGCTTTTCTTACCCATTTCTTCCCTGATTCCGATATCGCGGAACCGGCTTCCGACAGCATTGCGAAAAGCCTGCGTCCTGCCGAGAAAGCAATATCTTTAATGCTTGCGATTTTTTCTGTGATATTGGATAGTAACTGTGTGTAGTCCATATTGTTCAATACCTTGATTATTCGTGTTTTTGCCGGCGTTTGAGACGGATGTCAACGTTTGGAAATACGAAACTCAAAGCCTCATAACTCAATCTTGAGGCTATTCTTTCGTTATATCTTTCCTCTATTTCGCCGTGTGTGAGATTTGTTGAAACAATAAACGGTTTTTTAGCATTGATTCTGTTATTCAGTATGTTGTAAATAACACTTTCCGCGAACTGCGTTTTAAATTCAGCTCCGAGATCGTCGATGATCAGCAGATCGCAGTAGTTGTATATATCGGTATCGGATGGGTTCTCGGGATCTTTTGAAAAACGCGCGTTTTCATATGCCGTGATCATATCCTGAACCGGTGTATAAATCACGAATTTTCCGGCGTTGATAAGTTCGCAGCCGATTGCGCATGATAAAAACGTTTTCCCCGATCCGGGTGTTCCGTAAAGAAGAAGATTACTGTTTATTTCGTCAAATCTGGAAACATAATCTTTGCAAAATGATAAAAACTGATTGATTTGTTCCAAGTCATCTTTCGGATAATAGCTGCTGTTGAAATCTTTGAATCCGATTTTTTTGCCTGCCATATTGCTGACGTTCAGATATTCCTCCGACAGCGCTTTTTTGTAGCATGTGCACAGTCTGTCTTCAATGGCTCCCGTATCTTTGCAGATAGGGCAGAAGTATTGTATTTCCAAAGACGATTCGTCAAATCCGTATTTTTTCAGCGCGATTTTTCTGCTTTCTCTCAGCTCTGAGACAGTTTTTCTGCATTCATCAAAATGATCGGTATTATCTATAATATCATAAAAAAGAACATTCATCGTTCTTTCTATTTGTTCGGTAAGGTTTTTTGCTTCGGGACACAAAGAAAAAATTCTTTCTCTTTTTATTGCGGATTCATTAATGGCGTTTGCTTTATGACTTTGAATCGTTGCCATTGCTTTTGCGTGACATCTGTCTTTAAGTAACATTTGTTCTCCTACTTCTTACCGTCTGAAAACTCTTTGATGATTTCCCATGATGTTTCAATGGCAGCATCTGAATTGATTTTCGTTTTTTTTGTTTGTTTGCTTTGGCTTGAATCCGCCTTGTCGTTTTTTGCCTGTTCTGCGGTGGTTATACCTGCTGCGTGCCAGTTATCAAGTATCGTTTTCATATACTTGATATTGTAACCCTTTGCTCCGTTGATCGTTTTGTCGTAAGCGATCAGAATTATTTCATCCGTGAATCCGTATTCTGTTTTCCATTTTACAAAATTTTCTTTTTCATCACTCGAAAGAGCTCTTCCGCGGATTCCCAGAAGTGAAGCAACTTTGTTTTCGGTTTTGGATATTTCCTTCATGTTGGAAACAAATTCGTCGGCGAGTTCGAAAGTGGTGATTCCGTTTTCTTCCCATTTTGCGGCTGTCGAGAGGATTTTTTTCATGCTTTTGGTCCCTGTGGAAAAAGCATAGTCCATAAGCAGTGCGGCAACGTCAGGCGTAAGACCGATCCAGTCTGTAATTGAGATAACGGCTGAAATATCGTCCGGCGTTAATGGCCTTCCGAGAGATTTCTCGGCTTTTTTTACCAGAAATTCGATTCCGGAATCCTGGCTCATTCTTTTGGAAACGGTATCGGAGGAATATTTTATAACATCGGTCGCCGCAACTTTCGGGCGAACTGCAGTGTATCTCCCGTTATGATCAAATAATATTCCTTCTCTGACCCAGAAATCGAACGCCAGATCAAGTTCATCTTCGGAAGCCGAAACCGCTTTGCAAAGTTCAGTTGCGGAAAACGATTTGTTTTTGTTTCTGAAAAGAAAAAGTATAAGCCTGAGGTTGACCGGTTCGACGGAAAGATATTTGTCAACAATAACAGCCGGTAAATCAAATGATTCCGTTGCTTCAAAAATAACCGTATTTTCCGTAACCGTCACCTCCGACCATATATATAATGAATATTAAATCAAACAAATTATACAAAATATATCTCCAAAAGTAAAGTATAATAAAGAAACAAGAAAATATTCGGCATTTTTAATAAATAATTAAATTGGAAAAGACCTGTGTTTTGTGATTATAGACAAAACACCTGTCTCTTTCAAAAAAACACTTGTATTTTTTACCCCGATATGCTATAATCCGCATAGTTTGACAAGGAGCAAGTTTATACCTTGTTCTTATGTCTGACGAAAAAAATATATTTTTTTCAAATTTTAGGAGGAAAAAACACCAATGAGCAAGAAAATCGTATCTGCTATTTTAACAATAGCATTGATCGCTTCCATGTTCACACTTGTTTTTGTTGTTCCTACATCTGCAGCTTATTATCAGACGGATGCAGAATCTGCATTCTGGGATTACTGGCGTCAGGTTAACACCGCTGAAAAAATGGTTGAATTCCTTGGCGATGCAGGTGTTGTTACAACAAAGACTACCACAGAAACCACCGCTAACGGTGAAACAAAAACCACAACTACTGAAGAAGTTGGTCCCGCAATCGTAGCTGATCTTAAAAAAGTTCTTAATCAGTATGCTACTGAAGTAGCTCAGATTAACGAAGCTTGGCAGATTATCTCCGTAGCTCGTGATCTTGACACTGAAGTTCTCCATGTCGCTAATTACGGTGATGGCTCTGCACTTGATGTTGCAGTAAAAGCTATTGCAGCTGAAGTTGAAAAAATCATCGCAAACGAATTCGTTCTTGATGATATGTGGAAAGTTTCCGGCGAAGTTAACAAGTCCTTCCTTACCGTTTATTCTGAAGTAGCTAAAGCTAAAGCAGCTGGTAAAGAATATAATGAAGAACTCTATAATGAATTTATGGAAAAATTCAACAGAGGACTTGAAATCGAAAAGAATTTCGGCACACTTCCTTACAGAGCAAAGAACTACGAAGCTGATTATTCCGGCTTTGAATCTTATGAAGACATTCTCGCTCAGAGAAGAGAACTTGCTGAAATTGCAGTATTCATCGCTCAGTTTAAAGCAGAAGAAATTTCTGATAAAGCAACTGCTGCTGAAAAAGAATTAGCTGAGATTAAATATGTTCAGTTCATCGATGAAAAATTCGAAATCAGCGATGTTGTTGTAGTAGAAAAAATCGTTGAAGTTGAAAAGATCGTTGAAAAGATCGTTTATCAGGAAGTTCAGACTTCTGATAACTGATTAGAAAATAATCTTTTGTTCGGTCTCTCTTCGGAGAGACCGATTTTTTATTTTGTAACTAATGCACAAATACGGTATCTATTATTCTATATCCGTATTTGTGTATTTTTTTATATATGCTTGCTTTTTTACGTAAAGAATGATATAATTAAAATGTATATCTATAAATATGATTAGAAATATATTTCATCTTTTGAAAGGTTTGATTCATGAACGATTACGGAGTTGACATAGGAACTGTCAATACTCTTATTTATAAAAAGAATAAAGGCGTGCTTGTAAATGAACCGTCAATCATTGCAACGGATACATTGAATAACAAAACGCTTGCGGTCGGAAATGAGGCAAAAAAAATGCTCGGGCGTTCTCCGAGCACTATTTCCGTTGATTATACCGTTCATGACGGTGTTATAAACAGTTACGACAAAGCTGCGAATATGCTTCGTGATTATTTCGGAAGAATACCGGATTCGTTCGGCGGTAACCGGCTTATGGTTTCAATTCCGAGCCGCGCGACCGCAGTTGAAAAACGTGCTGTCGAAGATGTCGCTTATGCTGCCCGCGCCAAAAGAGTTCATCTTATAGAGGAACCGATTGCGGCTGCCATCGGGGCTGACCAGAATATTTTCGAGCCGCACGGCAGAATGATAGTCGATATAGGCGGCGGGACCACCGAGATTGCCGTTATTTCTCTTGGTGGAGTAGTAGCATATAACACTCTTACCCAGGCAGGAAATCAGTTCGACAGGGATATTATCAATCTGATTCGCCGAGATCATAATGTGCTTATCGGTGATCCTACGGCGGAAATGCTCAAAATTAAACTTGCAAACATAGAGGAATACAGCACAATGGAATTTCTCTCTGTAAGCGGTCGCGATTTGGCAAAGGGGTTGCCTGTGAATATTGCCGTTTCATCCGACGATATTCGCGATGCCATTATGCCGTCTGTTCACAGCATTATCGACGGCATCAAGTATACCATGGAACATGTTGACCCTGAACTTTCATCCGATATTATTTCAGGCGGTATTCTTCTTGTGGGCGGTTCTTCTCTGATTCATGGATGGGATGAAATAATCTATAATTCAATAGGCGTAAAGGCTGAGGTTGTTCCGTTCCCCCTGGAATGCGTTGCCGTAGGTGCCGGAATTGCCATTGATATGATTGACGAACTGAAAAAATATAATTCTTTGTTTTGATATAAAGGAAGGACCATGAAAAATCTGTTTAACAACAAGTTTTTCGTCGTAATAATAATTATTATTTTCTTCCTTCTCGGATTTATGCTGAATTTCGCAGTCACGGGAGGGTCGATGCCTCCCAGGCAGGTTATCGGAATTGTTGTTACGCCGATTCAGGGCTTTTTTAAAAATATCGGTAATACGGTCAACGTCTTTTTTGATTCGATTTCAGAATATGATTCTCTGAAAGCTCAAAATGAAGAATTGTCGAAAGCCCTCCTTGAAATGCAGGCCAGATTGGAAGGCTCGGCTGTTCTTGAAGCTGAGAATAACCGTCTCAAAGGTTTACTCGAAATAAAAGAGATACATCCCGACTATTCTTTTATTCAGGCAGATGTCGTTTCTCTTTCAACTGCAGGTTATGTTTCAAGATTTCAGATTAATAAAGGCAGTGCCGACGGAGTATCGGAAAGTGATACCGTTGTTTCGGCAAACGGACTGGTCGGTTACGTATCGTCTGTCGGCTATAATTATTCCGACGTGATTACATTGATCGATCCTATGTTCTCTGTAGGAGCAAGGATAGTCTCGACCGGAGAATCGGCTATGACGGAGGGCTCGGTTGATTATTCGTCGGATAATCTTGTTAAACTTGTCTATATTCCGAAGAATTCCAATATAAAAAGGGGAGATTTGATTCAGACGTCGGGACTCAACGGGACTTACCCGTCCGGTATCAATATAGGAACCGTTTCGTCAATCAAGGTGCAGTCAAACGGACTTTCTCTATACGCCGTTATTACCCCGACGGTCGATTTTGCAAATCTGACGTCTGTTTATATTATAACCGGATTCGAATCGGACAGTGAATGATATGATCAGACGTTTCTTGATTTGTCCGTTGTTGGTCGTCATCTTTCATTTGTTGCAGTATGTGATTGTCCCTTATTCTTACAACGGAGTATCACCGGATTATCTGCTGCTTCTTGTTGTTTCGGTCGCTGTTTTCGAGATTCCGCAATATGCCGCAATTTACGGATTGGCGGCAGGCCTTCTTTCGGATTATTCTGCGGCTGTCGGATTCGGAACAAGAGCAATGGCATTTATGTTGCTTTCATGGGCGTTATCTTATTTTGTTCACAAGAGTCTTACAACAGGGATACTTACAAATACAATAAGTGTTTTAGCTGTATATGTCATTACAAGATTGGTCTATTGGTGTGAATATCTGATTAATATCGGAACGTTCTCTCTTACGGATATGCTTCTGAACGTTGTTTTACCCGAAATCATCATGACGGTTTTATTGTCTCCCGTAGTTTTTTTGATAGTAAAACTTGCTTTGGGAAACGGTTCACAACCAAAACAACGAAGGTAAATTTGCTCAAAGGAGAAAAAGATGGTTGAAAAAAAATCGCGCATTCTTATTGTCTGTGCTGTTTTTCTGATAATTGCTGCCGTTTTCGTTCTCCGCCTTGTAAATCTGCAGATAATAAACGGAGATGAATATCTTAAAGAATCGGAATCCGGTCAGGTTAAAAAAATAACATTATCCGCTCCGCGGGGAGAAATTCTTGACAGACATTTTTCTCCTATAGTAACGAACAGTTCGTCTTTTGTCGTCAAAATCAATATCGATGAAACCGAAGATATCAATTCGACTGTTTGTTTATTGATTGATATTTTTGAGCGGAACAATCAGGAATACATAGACAGCTTCCCGATTTCATCACTGCGCCCATACGCATATTCGGATGAATTGCTCGGTAATGAAAAAGCGGTAGACTCATTTAATACCTATTTGAAAAGAGCAAAAGTATCGGTTGATAATATTGCGGAAGATACCGTTGCTGCTTTGATAGATTACTACGGACTTGAAGACTATTCGACAGAAGATGCCCGAAAAATAGTCGCCGTTCGATACGGTATCTATCTGAATTCCGAAAACGGTTTTTATACTTTTTCGGAAGATGTTTCCATTGAAGTCGCAACAGCAGTTAAAGAAAAATCAGCCGGAACGAACGGAATTTATCTTACGGAAGTTCCGATAAGATATTACACCCACGACTATTTTGCTTCGCATATAATAGGATATACCGGTCGTATTTACGCGGAAGAAGTCGAAACTTACAAGGCTCTTGGCTATTCGATGTCGGAAAAGGTAGGCAAAGAAGGAATAGAAAAATCCTGCGAGCAATATCTTCGCGGAACAGAAGGATACGTATATTATCTGGCTGATTCGGAAACCGGCAGAATCAGTATAATCGAAGATGTAGAACCGCAAATCGGTAATGATATAATCCTTACGCTTGATACGGAATTACAGATGACCGTCGAAAGCGGACTCGATGAACTTCTTGACAAAATACACAAACAAAACGGCGAAGAATCGGGTAAATCAGCAATGGCTGTTTATATGGAAGTCGAGACGGGTGAAATTCTTGCCATGGCTTCAAATCCCACATATAACCTGGGAACTTACGGAATCGATTATGCCGAAAATGCATCAAATCCCGCAAAACCGTTTTTAAACAGATGTATAGCGGGAACATATCCGATAGGTTCAACTTTCAAAATGGTTACCGGTATCGCCGGACTTGAAGAAGGTGTTATTAAAAAAAATACGGTTTTTAATTGTGAGGGACGATATTCGTATTTTACAGATTATCAGCCGGGATGTTTTGCATCGCGTATTCACGGAAACGTTGATGTCAGGGGTGCGCTTAAAGTTTCATGTAATATCTTTTTTTATGATTTGGGCCGACGGCTCGGTATCGATACCGTAGAGAGTTACGCCAAAAAATTCGGTTTCGGAGAAAAAACCGGAATAGAATTACTCGGGGAAAAAGCAGGCATCGTAGCGGGAAGAACATACCGTGAATCACTGGGAAAAACATGGGAAGCATCCGAGGTTCTTACTGCCGTTATCGGTCAGTCAGATAACTCGGCTACACCGCTGCAGGTTTGTAATTATATTGCGACCATAGCAAACGGCGGCAAAAGGATGCAGCCTCATATAATAAAAAGTATTCGCAATAATCAAACCGGTAAAATTGTTTCGGAAACAAAGCCGGTTATTGTTGAAAATCTCGATCTGAGTGACGCCACAGTCGAAGCCATTAAAGAAGGATTGATAATGGCGACCCAAAAAGGCGGTTCTGCCCATGAAGGTTTTATCGGATTTGATGAAGAGGTATGTCAGGTTGCAGTCAAAACAGGTACAGCCGAAATGCCGACAGGACAGCCTTCTGCTCTTCTGGTTGGTTTTGCGCCTGCCGATAATCCGAAAATCGCTTTTGCCGTTGTCGTTGAAAACGGCGGTATTAATGTGACAACAATTATTTCCGAATCGGTTAAAAATGCGCTTCGTTGCTATTTCAGCGCAGAGAATCAGCACGAAACGGTTGACGAGGAAGGAAGGATTATATATTGATTATATAGGGAAAACCAAATGAAAAAAATCATTCTTGTCGCTTCCGGAAAAGGTGGGGTAGGGAAATCAACATTATGCTCAAATATCGCGGCGTGCCTTTCCGAAAACGGTAAAAAAGTTTTACTTATTGACGGAGATTTAAGATTACGTAATCTTGATATATATCTCGGACTTTCAGAATCGGTAATATTTGATATTCAGGACGTTTGTCTCGGACACTGCAGCTTTGATAAAGCAGTAATCAATCATCCGGATTTTCGTGGTATTGATTTTATTGCGGCTCCCGGGAAAACGATAACTCGAATAACTGACTTATACGGCTTTATTGCCGGATTGGCAAAAGAAAAATCAGATGATTACGACTTTGTTTTTATAGACTGTCCGGCAGGTTCAGACGAGAATATGTTTGCTTTGTTCGGAACGGATTCTTTTTTGCTTTTGGTCGCAAATCCGGATAAAGCCTCTGTCCGCGATGCATCAGCCATTGCTGCAGCGGCATATTTGCATAATATTGATTCAAGGTTGGTTGTAAACCGTATACGACCTGATTTAATGAAGAAAAATCTTGTTCCCGATGTGGATGATGTTATAGACGGTGCCTCTGTGCAGCTTATCGGTATAGTTCCCGAAGATATTCGTATTACCGTTAATGCTCAAAACGGTGTGCTTTTGCCTTCATTGCGAAAAGCACGTTCCCATACCGCGATAAATAATATATCGAAACGTTTATGCGGTGAGGATGTTCCTCTTTATATTTTTAAGTAGTTTTTAAGTAACTGAAAGGATAATATATATGAATATAGCCGTTCTTGCAAATAATGAAAAAAAAGAGCTGCTTCTTCAGTTCTGTATTGGCTATAAAGACTGTTTTTCCGGTCACAGAATGCTGACTTCATTTTCTTCGGGATCGAAATTGGATATTGCCATGTCCGGAAAAACATCTGATTTTGAATATTCGGGAAGTCTTGATTTAGGTCAGATATCAACAAAGATTGTATATAATGAAATAGATGCCGTTATCTTTTTCAGGGATCCGACTGCACCGTTCGACGATGTCGGAGCGTCTCTGGTTCGTCTCTGCGATGTTCATAATGTTCCGTTGGCAACAAATGTGGCAACAGCTACGGTTATTATGAATGCAATAAAAAACGGCGAAATAAAATCACGCTCAGGCAACCGTCCGTATGAAACGGCTGAGCTGTAACAGAAAGAGAGATTAGATTATTATGTCTGATATAAAAGCACCGAGAGGAACACTTGATGTCCTTGGTGATGATAGTTTTAAATGGCAATTTATAGAAAAAAAAGCAGCTGAAACAGCAATCAGATTCGGTTGCAAAGAGGTCAGATTTCCGACGTTTGAGGAAACCGGACTTTTTCAGCGAGGAGTAGGAGATACTACGGATATCGTTCAAAAAGAAATGTATACTTTTCTCGATAAAGGAGGAAGATCCGTTACGCTTCGTCCCGAAGGCACTGCATCCGTTGTCCGTCAGTGTTCCGAACACGGTTTATTCGGCGGACTTTTGCCGTTAAAACTGTTTTATTTCATATCGGCTTTTCGCTATGAAAAACCGCAGGCCGGAAGATTCCGCGAATTTCATCAGTTCGGAGTTGAGATGTTCGGTCCCAAATCACCGTCTGCCGATACCGAAGTCATAAGTCTTGCACATTCATTTTTGACTTCTCTCGGAATCAAAGCGGATTTATATATAAATTCCATCGGTTGTCCGTCATGCCGCGCAAATTATCAGAATGCATTACGTGAGTTTTTTTCATCCAAACAGGATGATTTATGCGAAACCTGCCGCGGAAGGCTCGAGCGCAATCCGATGCGTATTCTCGATTGCAAGAGCCCGATATGCGGTGAAATAGCAAAGAATGCTCCGGTTATTACGGATTTTTTATGCACCGAATGCAGCGAACATTACGAAATTCTGAAAAATAATCTTACCGATCTCGGAATCGATTATATCCTTGATCCCGGAATAGTCAGAGGACTTGATTATTATACGAAGACGGTTTTCGAATTCAAAGATCCCGTATCGGGTTTAGCCATTCTTGCCGGCGGGCGATATGACGGTCTTGTAAAGGAGATAGACGGAAAAGCCGACGTATGCGGACTTGGCTTTGCTTCGGGAATAGAACGTTTGGTCGCAACGATGGAACGTGACGGCCTTTCATTCGGAAACGAACCGAAGCCGTTGCTCTTCGTTGCTTCCATAGGAGACAAGGCAGCTCAAACCTCCCGCTTTATAGTGAATGCTCTCCGCAAAGGCGGAGTATTTGCCGAGTGTGATTTGATGGACAGATCACTTAAAGCCCAGATGAAATACGCTGATAAGATTGGCGCAGGATACGTTATCATTCTCGGTGAGAATGAGGTGGAAAGCGGTATTGTTAAACTTAAAAATATGTCAGACGGCAGCGAAGTCGAAACTACCGTTACCGCTGTTTCGGATGCTGAATCCTTTAAAAAGATAATTTATTGATTTGAATAAAGAAGGTTTTGTTATGGAATTTCTTAAAGATATTAAAAGAACCGGATATTGCGCAACGTTTTCACGAAAAGATGAAGGAAAACAAATAACCGTAATGGGCTGGGTTCAGCGTCGCAGAGCATTAGGTGGACTGACTTTTGTCGATCTTCGCGACAGGACCGGTATAATCCAGATAGTATTCGATGAGTCTGCCAATAAAGATTTGTCCGAAGAAGCATACAATCTCCGCTCTGAAGACTGTATCGCGGTTCAGGGAACCGTAAGGATCAGAGGCGGGGCTGTCAACACAAAAATACCTACCGGTGAAATAGAAGTAGTTGCCGACAAAATCAAGGTATTCTCAAAATCCGAAACTCCTCCGTTTGAAATCGTTGAAAATTCAAACTGCAATGAGGAACTCAGATTAAAGCACAGATATCTTGATTTGAGAAGACCGGACGTTCAGCGCAGACTTATGATGAGGCACAAAATCACCAATATAGCTCATGAGTATTTCGACAGTAATGATTTTCTCGAAATCGAGACTCCGGATTTGATCAGAAGCACACCCGAAGGCGCAAGAGACTATCTTGTTCCTTCAAGAATCAGAACGGGTGCGTTTTATGCGTTGCCACAGTCTCCTCAGCTTTATAAACAGCTGCTGATGGTCGGCGGTTACGACAGATATATGCAGATTGCCCGCTGCTTCCGTGACGAGGACCTTCGGGCAGACAGACAGCCTGAATTTACACAAATAGACCTTGAGATGTCTTTCGTTTCCGAAGACGACGTTATGACGATCAACGAGGGATTTCTTAAAAAATTATTCAAAGAAACGATCGGATACGATCTCAAAACTCCGCTCGACAGAATACCGTATAAAGAAGCCATGGAAAGATACGGTTCGGATAAACCCGACAGACGTTTCGGGCTTGAAATCAACGATATTTCCGAAACCGTTAAAAACTTCGGCTTTAAAGTGTTTTCCGATACCGTAGCCAACGGAGGAAGCGTTCGCGCTGTTGTCGCTGACGGTGCTGCCGACAAACTTGCAAGAAGAGACATGGATTCACTTGCCGAGTTTGTAAAAACATACAAGGCAAAGGGTCTTGCGTGGATAAAAATGGGTGAAACGCTCAGCGGCAGTTTCCTTAAGATGATGACACCGGAAGAAACAGATTCACTGACAGCGGCTCTTAATCTTAAACAGGGTGATGTTGCATTTATTGTCGCCGATAAAGACAGCGTTGTATTTGCATCTCTCGGTGCGCTCCGCTGTGAACTTGCAAATCGTCTTGATCTTATTCCGGAAGGTTCATTCAATCTCCTTTGGGTCGTTGATTTTCCTCTTCTTGAGTATTCGGAGGAAGAGGGCAGATATGTTGCAATGCATCATCCTTTTACGATGGTTAAAGACGAGGACCTCGATCTGCTCGATACCGATCCCGGCAAAGCCCGCGCAAAAGCATATGATATTGTTATCAACGGTTATGAAGCAGGTGGCGGATCTCTCAGAATTTATGATAAGGAAATTCAATCAAAGATGTTCTCTGTTCTCGGAATGTCACAGGAAACAGCGCAGAGTAAATTCGGATATTTGCTTAATGCTTTTAAATACGGAGTTCCGCCGCACGGTGGAATGGCATACGGTCTCGACAGACTTACCATGCTTCTTTCCGGAACAGATAATATCAGAGACGTTATCGCATTTCCGAAAGTTCAGAATGCTTCTGAATTAATGACAAATTGTCCGAATGAAGTTGACGAACAGCAGCTTAAAGAACTTCATCTCAGTATCGTAAAAGACTAATAAACCGTAAAGAGGGTTGTATGATAGAAGTAAAGTCACTTACCAAATGTTTCGGTAATAAAGTGGCTGTCGACGATGTATCGTTTTCAATAAACGACGGCGAAATAGTAGGATTGCTCGGGCCGAACGGCGCCGGTAAATCTACTATTATGAATATTATGACAGGATATTTGTCATCAACGTCGGGAACAGTGTCAGTAGGCGGTTTTGATATTCTCGAAGAAGCAGAAAAAGCGAAATCTCTTTTGGGTTATCTTCCCGAAATCCCACCGCTTTACACAGATCTTACAGTAAAAGAATATCTCAATTTCGTTTTTGATCTTAAACAGTGCAAGTTTAATAAGAAAAGGCATCTTGAAGATATTTGCGAAGCCGTCAAACTCACAAATGTTTACGGAAGACTGATAAAGAATCTTTCAAAGGGATATCGTCAGCGCGTCGGGCTTGCTCAGGCGCTGATAGGGGATCCTTCTGTTCTTATTCTCGACGAACCTACAGTAGGTCTTGACCCGAAAGAAATCGTTGAAATCAGAAATCTGATAAAAAAATTGGCATCGCGCCGCACTGTCATTCTGTCATCTCATATTTTATCGGAGATTCAGGCTGTTTGCGATCGTGTAATCATAATAAACAACGGTATTATGGTAATGGATGCGCTTACAGACGATTTAGTGACTGCCGTCGGGAAATACAGCAGATATGCTGTCCGTCTTACAGCTCCCGAAGACGAGGTAATACCTGTTCTCAGCAAATTGCCTGGAATAAAGAAAATTGAATATGTAGGTTCTTACGAAAAAGGCACCGTTGATATTATTGTCGAGGCAATGCGCGCCGTTGATATCCGTAAGATACTCTTCGATGAATGCGCAAGACGAAGCTGGTATATTCTTATGATTACGCCTCTCGGACTTTCTCTTGAGGATATTTTCATTCAACTCACGTCCGGAGTTACGCCTCAGCAGCTTCTCGGAAAAGAAGATGATGAACCGGTTGAAAATGAAGAACAAAAATTCAAATCGGAGGAAAATAAAGAATGACCGCCGTAATCAAACATGAATATATTTCTTTTTTTAAAAATCCGATAGGTTATTTCCTTCTTGCTATTTACGGATTGTTGTCGGCAATCACTGTTTCGATTTGCGTTTTTTGGGAAAATACAAGTTATCTCGGAAATTATTTCGGCTTTTCCCTCATAATTGTTGACATAGTTGTTATTTCCATTATGTCGATAAAGTTTTTTGCCGAAGATAAAAAACTTAAAACAGATCAGCTTCTGCTGACAAGCCCGTTACCTGTTTCAAAACTTGTTATCGGAAAATTTATCGGGGCGTATCTTGTATTCTGGACGTGTACGCTTATCAATATTGTTTATATCATTATTATTGATATTTTCGGCATAATCGATTATGGTTCATTATTTACCAATTTCATAGGAACAGTATTGCTCAGCGGAACTATGATATCAATTGCTCTCTTTTTGTCGTCTCTTACCGAGAACACAATAATAGCTGCGGCAAGTTCGCTTGCTGTATTATTCGGCTTTATGGTTATTGATTTCTTCGCTGCGTTTATTCCTGCCGAGTGGTTGCAGAATACACTTAAATCATTAACTGTTTATTCGTATTATGATGATTTTACAAACGGAATTCTCAATCTTGTTCCCGTAGTATTTTATATCAGTGTGACGGCAGTCATGCTCTTTCTTACCATGCGTATGATCGAGCGTCGCCGTTGGAATTGAGGTGATATCATGAGCGAGAATAAAAAAGATATCATCATTGCAAATGTTTCGGAAAACAGAACGGTAAAACAACCTGTTATTACGGCAAAAAAAATAAAGCACGGATCTCTTTCCGCAGGTGTTGTCGCTTTGTTCATTGCGGTCGCCGTGATTATCAATATAGGGGTGGGAATCGCAGCTTCAAAATTAAATCTGAAAGTTGACCTGACGGAAGATCAAACCTATTCGTTATGTGACGAAACTCTTGCCTTTCTTAAAGAAATGCCAGGAACAGCCGAGATTATTGTCCTCGGAGTAGAAGAAGAATACCGTTCGGCGGTTTCAACAAGCACGGAGATTTCATATCGACAGTTCATAGTTGAAACGGTTGATAATTATGTGCGTGAATCAGAAGGAAAGATTACGGAGTATTATGTGGATCCAACTTATAATCCGTATTTTTTCTCAAGCAGAAATATTGTGATAGACACAACAGGTGAAGATAATGTTGTCGTTATCGTTTACTGTCCGGAAACACAGCGTAACAGACAGATATACGACAGTATATTTGATGATTTGCAGTATGTCGGACTCGAACGTCGTATAACCGGCGGTCTTGTCTATTCAACAAAAACCGATATCCAGAACGTCGGAGTTCTTATCGGACACGGAGAATTTGAAGTGAATGCCGACGGTATTTCAAATCTTAAAGATTTGCTGCAGGAAAACGGTTTTAACATCTTTTCGGTTACATTTGACCAGCTCGAATCATATTCGGATAAAATAAACATTCTTATTATGGTTAATCCGATGATGACCTACAGCGATAATGATATTTCAATACTTGACGCTTTTCTCAGCAATGACGGCAAACTCGGGAAACATTTAATGGTTTTCAGTGATCTTGATGCTGCCGATAACCCTAAACTTGATGACTATCTTCGTGAGTGGGGACTTGAATTCGGTAAAGAATCTGTTTTTGACGAAAAAAACAGTTATGCTTTTTCGAATCAGTATGAGCCGTTTTTAAAACTGACTTATGAACCTGACACTCTTTTTACAGAACTTCTTAACGGTAATTATTCCGTGGATGTCCAGCTCGGTAAGACAAGAGCAATTAATATTCTGTTCTCATCTGAAGATTCTGTTTCTACGCAGACCCTGATAAATACGTATGATACGGCATTCGGACGTGAAATGTTTAATACGAATATTTCCGCAGATGACTTCAAAAACATAAAAAAGAGCGAGGGTGATTCTTCGGGTCCCTTCTCGATTATGACTCTTTCTTCAAAAGCAAGATATGATGGGACAGACAGAATTTCTTCCAATATTCTTCTCTGCGGATCAACATCGTTTATGAAGGCATACTATCTTTCAAATATCGACGGCTCCAAGCAAACCGTTTCTCAGTGTCTTATTGAAACCGTCAAATATCTTGTTGATGCAACGGAATCGGTTGATACTTCTATCCTTCCCAAGAACCTGTTGCCGTATACTCTTAATTTCGAAACCACAACTCAGGTCAGATGGATATTTATCGGTATCCCGTTCGGTATTCCTGTAATATTTGCCATAATATGTATCGTCGTTTATAAAAAGAGAAATTCACTATGACGAAAAAAAGAATTATAACAATTATTGTATGTGCCTTTCTGGCTGTTGTGCTTTGTTTTGCCGTTTTTTTTATCAGTAAAATGGATGATAAGCCGCAGGAAGAATCACCTGATAACACATTGGATATTGACCACGAAAATGAGCGCAATGTTATCTATTCATGTGAAGTGGCCGATATAGAATATTTGCAGGTTATTAATAAATACGGGGATTATAAAGTTCGCCGTGATTCCGATAATAATATTTACATCGAAGGCAGGGAAGGCGCTCCGTTATTGCCCTATTCATCCGTGGGACTTTATGAAAGCGTAAAAAGAATAACGTGCGATCTTTCAATCGAAAACGGCACGGAGCATCCGGAGTATTACGGTCTTGATAACCCGGGAGCTACCGTTCGTGTCATGCTTAAAAACGGAACTGAAACTGTTTTTTATATAGGAAATGAAGAACCGTCCGGAAACGGATACTACATTCGGATGGACGGAAGCAGCGATGTTTATCTCGTGGGTTCATTTTACGGTGAACGTTATCTGAGTGATTTTTTAAGATATTACGATAAGCAGATTTGCGAATGGTTCGATATAACGGAATTCGAATATCTCAGCATTAAAAAATCAGATGGGTCAGAACTTTATATCAGAACGACCAACGAATCGGAGTCACATGTTCTTTCATATATCAACGGATACGTTATGGAAAAGCCGTTTCTTTTCGGAGCTGATTCCGCACCTCTGCATGATTTGGTAACATTAATGTGTGACCTTGACGCCGACAGCGTCGTTTGTGATTATGTGGATGCCGATTCTCTTACGGAATACGGATTTGACAACCCGACTGCGGTTGAAATCAAATTGAATCTTGATACAACGGCACAGATGCTTGAAAATCAGGATGAAAACCCGTTCTATAAAAAAACCGAAGACGGAAGTCCTTACCCTCTCGTCATAAAGTATGCGCTCGGAAAAACTGTTGATAATACTGTTTATGTTATGGTAAACGATGCTCCCGTGATATATGCCGTAAAATCAAGTGCGTTTGAATATGTTGACAGACCGATTTATCAGTATTGTCAGAAATTTGTCGGTTTGGAATATCTTAACAATCTTACTGCTCTTGATGTATCGTTTGACGAAAAGACCTATCATTTTACGATAAAAGATCCCGATGCCGGTGAAAATATGATCGTAAAAGAAAACAACATTACTCTTGATGCCGATAATTTTCGTAGCTTTTATTCTACGATTGTCAGCGTAACTCATAACGGTATAGAAACAGATCCGCAGTCCGAGCCCGTTATGTCTGTTGTTTATTATGTTAATGACGGTTCAAGGATGACTCTTGAGTTTCTACCTTGTCCCGACAGCGCACGCAAAATGTTTATCCGTGTTAACGGAGAAGGCAGATTTTTCTGCTATGTAACAAAAGTCGATAAAGTTAAATCAGATCTCGTTAAACTTCTTAACGGAGAAGAAATCGACTGATTAAAGCAAGTAATCGTTTAGTCACTTCCGGGTGACCGATTCTATATTATTTCTACCTCTACGTATGAGGCGAAAGGAGATGCGTCGATAAGAGTCGGCGCGAAAATATAATGAAAATTACATTAAAAAACGGAAACGTTTACGAAGTTGAGTCAGGTTTGTCTGCATTCGCAATTGCAAGACAGATTGATCCCGAAATGGCAAAAGCCAGTCTTGTATGCGAGATAAACGGCAAAATGTCAGATTTAAGCACTGCTGTAAATGAGGATGCTTCGATCAATTATTATTCTTTTGACGATCCCGAAGGCAAAAAGGCTTTCTGGCATACGTCGTCACACGTTTTGGCACAGGCCGTTAAAAATCTCTATCCTCAAAGCATTTTGACAATAGGACCTGCAATTGAAAACGGATTTTATTACGATATAGATTCCGATGTCACTTTCACTCCCGATGTTCTCGAAAAAATCGAAGCGGAAATGAAAAAAGTTGTTAAACAGGGTTATAAAATGGAAAGATTCGTCCTTCCGAAAAAAGAAGCTCTGGAACTTATGAAAGACAATCCTTATAAGGTTGAACTTATTAACGAACTTCCCGCCGATGCTGAGATTTCATTCTATAAGCAGGGGGATTTCACCGACCTTTGCGCAGGCCCTCATCTTTTTGATATTTCAAAAATCAAGGCAATAAAAGTAACGCAATGCACAGGCGCTTATTGGAGAGCCGATGCAAAGAATAAGGTCTTACAGCGTATTTACGGAATTACGTTCCCCAAGGCAGCAGAACTTGAAGCCTATCTCACAGCGATTGAAGAAGCGAAAAAGAGAGATCACCGTAAAATAGGAAGAGAACTTGATTTGTTTGCGTTCCGCGATGAAGCTCCGGGATTCCCGTTCTATCTTCCCAAAGGTATGATCCTTAAGAATACTCTTATTGATTACTGGAGAGCTGTTCATAAAAAATGGGATTATCTTGAAATATCCACTCCTCAGATTATGAAGAGAACTCTTTGGGAAACTTCCGGTCACTGGGATCATTACAAAGAGAATATGTATACTACCGTTATAGATGAGGAAGATTTCGCAATCAAACCGATGAACTGTCCGGGCAGTATTCTCGTTTATTCTCTCGAACCTCATTCATATAAAGAGCTTCCTCTTCGCTACGGAGAGCTCGGACTTGTTCACAGACATGAACTTTCCGGCGCTTTGCACGGTATGTTCCGTGTCCGCTGCTTTACACAGGACGATGCTCATATCCTTCTTGCAAAAGATCAGATAAAGAATGAAGTTACCCGTATAGCCAGCCTTTTTGACGAGGTTTACAATACATTCGGACTTCCGTATAAAATAGAACTTTCAACCATGCCAGACGACCATATCGGTTCTGTGGAAGATTGGGATATTGCAACAGCGGCTCTTGCAGATGCAATTACGAGTATAGGAAAGACATATGAAATCAATCCTGGTGACGGCGCTTTCTACGGACCTAAACTTGATTTCCATATTCAGGATTCACTCGGAAGAACCTGGCAGTGCGGAACAATACAGCTCGATTATCAGCTGCCGGGCAGATTCAATCTTGAATATACAGGTTCAGACGGTGAAAAGCATTGTCCGGTTATGATTCATCGTGTTGTTTACGGATCAATAGAACGTTTTATCGGCATAATTACAGAGCATTTTGCGGGCGCGTTCCCGACTTGGCTTGCTCCCGTTCAAATTAAAGTAATGAATATTACCGACAGAAGTGCGGAATATGCGAAAGAACTTGTTGCAAAATTCGAGGCATGCGGATTCAAGGCAGAAATAGATTTGCGTAACGAAAAAATCGGTTATAAGATTCGTGAAGCACAGCTTCAGAAGATTCCGTATATGGTCGTTGTCGGTGATAAAGAAGCCGAAAACGGCACTATTGCGGTAAGAGCGCGTAAAGGCGGGGATCTCGGAACCATGACTGCCGACGAATTTATTGCAACAGTTAACGAACAGATAAAATCAAAAGCAAGAGACTGATATGGGAATAAAAAACAAAAACAACGAATACTTGGTTGATATTCTCAATTTCGCCGCAGATACCTGCCCCGACGTTCTTATAGATAACGTTGAAGATATCTATCGTGCGCAGATATTTCACGCTGTTCTTTCCTCCGGCAGAAAACAAATGATTCTGTTGGCGGGACCTTCAGGGTCCGGAAAAACTACTACTGCGAGAAAAATCAAGGAAGCGATGCGTCATATTCACCGCACGGCAGTTGTGGTCTCTATGGATGATTTTTATAAAAACAGAACCGAACTTCCGATAATAGACGGAAAACCGAATGCCGAAGTTGTCGAGTCTCTTGAAATTGAACTTGTCCGCAAGGTAATGAACGATATTCTCGCAACGGGAAAAGCCAGTATGCCGCAGTTTGATTTTATTTCCGGTGTCCGCACCGATAATGCGTATAGTCTTGATCTCGGAGCAGACGGCGTTCTTATTCTCGAGGGAATACACGGACTTAATCCCATTATCAGCGATGGTATAGATTCTTCATTGATTCACAAAGTTTATGTCAGTCCGCATTCCGGATTTTCCGACGGTAAAAATACCGTTCTTTCAAAGTTCGATCTGCGTTTTCTCCGTCGCATGATCCGTGACAGTTGGTCGCGCGGCATAAATGCCGAAGGAACTTTTGCCGTATGGGACGATGTCCGTAAAAGTGAAGACCTTTACATTCGTCCGCTTGGCGCGACTGCGGATAATACGGTTGATACCACGCATGCTTATGAACCGATGGCTTTTAAACATCATGCTCTTGAATTACTCGGAACAGTATCTCAGAATAGTCCTTTTTCCGAAAAGGCACGTGAACTTGAAAAAGCATTGTCGAAATTCCGTGAAATAAGCGGCTTTATGATACCAACCGAGTCAATGCTCAACGAATTTGTTCAACTTTAATCGGTTTTTTGCATTTATATGCGTTATGTCATAAAATGTTTAAAAACCTGAGCCCTTATAACAATGTATTTATACTTGACTTTCAAACAGAAACGATGTATAATAACAAAGGTTTTTTACCGATGGAGGGGGGGATATTAAATGTCAGAAATTAAAGTAAAAGAAAATGAGTCTTTGGATAATGCTCTCCGTCGTTTTAAGAGACAGTGCGCAAGAGCCGGAGTTATCTCCGAGGTTAAAAAGAGACAGTGCTACGAAAAACCTTCTGTTAAAAAGAAGAAAAAGTCCGAGGCTGCCAGAAAGCGCAAGCATTAAAAATAAAGGCTTAGCTGTAATTCCGATTGTTTTTTTTTGAATTACAGCTCTTTTTTTTTGATATGAAAAAATTATTGCAACCGACATATTTTTTTAACGTATTTAACGATATAACAGTTGATTTCTTAAAATCAAACGGATTTAAAGGTATTCTTACAGATCTCGACAGCACTCTTACAGAACACAACTGTCCGAAGCCGGATGCCGATTTGGTGGAATGGATAAAAAACGTCACCGATGCCGGAATTCGTGTTTGTATTGTTTCAAATAACAGAATCCGTAGAATATATCCTTTTGCAAAAAAACTTGATATCCCGTGTATATGCAATGCTTTTAAGCCGGATAAAACAGCAATCAAACAAGGACTTACCGTTATAAATCGTCTTCCTTGCGAGACACTGTTTATCGGAGATCAGTTATATACTGATATAAAAGGTGCGGAATCGGTCGGAATACGAAGCGCTCTTGTTGAGCCTGTCGGGACCAAAACGACATCTTTTATTAAATTTAAACGATTTCTCGAAAAGGTAATTCATAAAAGAAAATGAACACTGTATTTTTCGGTCCTGCCGGCAGCACGGATAATTTAAAATCGCTTGGCGCAAAAACAACGGTTCAGATTCCGGCTGCTCTTAAAAAAATGGGACTTAACGCGTTCGAATATCAGTGCGGACACGGCGTTTCTATTTCAGCAGAGGCCTCCGCGGCTTTCGGTGAGGCATGTAAAGAAAACGGTATCAGACCGTCGCTTCATGCGCCGTATTTTATTTCTTTATCTTCGGTTTCGGAAGAGACCAGATTAAAGAGCCTCGATCATATTATCAAATCTGCTGCTGCCGTAAAGAATATGGGCGGCAATCGTATCGTTGTTCACAGCGGCAGCTGCGGTCAGATCAGCAGGGCAGAAGCGCTGGCTCTCGCTTCCGATACGCTTAAAAAAGCGGTTGTAAAAATGGAAGAACAGTGTCTGGACGATATTTCGGTGTGTCCCGAAGTAATGGGTAAAATAAATCAGCTCGGAACACTTGATGAAGTTTTGACATTGTGTAAAATCAAAGATAATTTTATCCCATGTATAGATTTCGGTCATTTAAATGCCAGAACACTCGGCGGACTTAAAAATCTGTCTGATTTTTCGGAAGTATTGGATAAGGTCGAAAACGAACTCGGAAATGAACGTATGAAATCCATTCATATTCATTTTTCCAAGATCGAGTATACCGACGGAGGAGAAAAACGTCATCTTACATTTGAAGATACCGTATTCGGTCCGGATTTCACTTTCCTTGCGGAAGAAATAGTCCGGCGTGATATGTCTCCTGTTATTATTTGCGAATCTGCTGGAACGCAGGATATAGATGCTGTCAGTATGAAAAAGGTAGTTGAATCTCTGTATTAAAGAGGGTATGATTATGATGTATAAATACGATTTGCATATGCATTCATGCGAAGGAAGTATGTGTTCAGATACTCCGATTGTCGATATGGTTCGTTATATGCACTCTAAAGGATTTTCCGGTGCAGTTATCACAAATCATTTTGTCAACGGATATACGAGACTTTTTAATCCGCTGACATGGGACGAATACTGTAATCAATATATCAAGGGATATTATAACGGTTTACAGGTCGCTTCCGAACTTGATTTCGATTTGATTTTCGGACTCGAAGAATATATCGGAAACAGTCGTGAATTTCTTGTTTACGGACTTGACCCCGATTTCATCTGCTCACATCCTGAGCTATGGCACGCGTCACTTGCGCAGTGGCGGGAAATTACATCGTCTGTCGGTGCCGTTATTGTGTATGCCCATCCTTTCAGAGGAAATAACAGTATGCCGGATATGTCGTTTGCGGATGGCGTTGAATTGTATAATTCCTGCAACAGTCAGGAAGAAAATGATAAGGCAATGGAAACTTTCGGGAAAAAAGATTTGATTTTCACCGCAGGCGGTGACAAACATAATCCTCCTTTTGACTATTCATACGGAGTAACATTCGACAGAAGAATCAGAAATTCAGCCGAACTTGCATCGGCGCTTAAAGAAAAAAAACACGGTTTTTATTTAGGACAATAAATAAATGCTCCCGAAATCGGGAGCATTTATTTTTAATCGGCTTGTTTTGTCGGACTGTTAAATTCGTGTCCGATTATCATATCCTGCCAAATATAAAACAGTTCGCAGTTTTTAATTCTTTCCGGATTCGTTTTCACAACGGCGATGTCAGCGAAATCTCTGAAATCAATATCGACACCGAATACCCATAAACCGACGTCAGTCGCCGTATGGCTGCCTGATGTCCAACGATAATATTTGGGATGGTATGTGTATCCTCCGTCGTCGGAAACCATTGCGTTGTATTTATCATTTTCGGGGAAATCCTCCATTACAAATCCGCCCGTTTCATGGTCTGCCGTAATAAATATGGCTGTGTCATCTCTGTCTTTTGCCCACTCTATTGCGGCACGGACTCCTTCGTCAAATCCCATCAGCTCCCGCAACAGATATTCCGTATCGTTGCTGTGTCCCGCATGGTCTATATGAGCGCCTTCGGCCATGAGGAAAAATCCGTTTTCGTTTTTTGAGAGTTTATCCAGGGCTGATTTTACAACGTCTGCAAGTGTTATTAGATTTTCTCCTTCTATTTCAAGCGGTCTTATCGGAAGCGGAGCAAATATTTTACCTGAAGTTTCGGCAATCTTTTCGTAATCATTTATTACGGTGTATCCCTGCTCTGTAAAAATTTCAACGTATGCATCAGGGTAAACGTTATCGAATGCAATAAAATCAATATTGCTTTTTGATGCTGTTTTAACAAGCAGGTCGTCATCGCCGCGGTTACCGTGTCCCATAAATCCCATAGGGGTTGCCCCTGTCAGAAACTCCGTTGTAATAATACCCGTGCTCTTTCCGTATTTTTGAGCAATGTCCATTATTGTTACGAATTCCTTGTCGGGGTTTTTCGGATTAATGCCTATAAATGAGTTTTCCGTCAGAGTGCCGGTTGCCATGGCAGTGGCAGCAGCAGCGGAGTCAGTCAGGCCCCCGAGTGAATATGTGTCCACAACGGTAAAAGAATCCGAATTCGTGAAGGATAATTTTCTGTCGAACGAATATTCTCCGAATTTTACCTGATTTCGTCCCATCCCGTCCCCGATAAACAAAATAATGTTTTTAATCTGTTTTTGCGGGATTTTCTCTTCTTTCCGATTGTCGTTTGCATTCGAGGAACATGCTGCCAACCCGATTATGAAAAATATAATCATGATCAACGGAATTACGTTACGAGATATTTTTTTCATTTACGACTCCGATATAAGTAATACTTTTTAACCAAATTATACAGACATAATTGTTTGTTGTCAATACATTGACTTTTATTTTATATATGATACAATTAGTTTGTAATGGGGGTGCGTATGACGGTATTGATTTCGGGAGTTTCCTCCGGTATAGGAAAAGCAACTGCGGAAACGTGCTTAAAAAACGGACAGAATGTAATAGGTATAGATATAAAACAGTGTGACAATCCCCAAATTCGGTTTTTTCAATCGAGTATTTCAGATGATGAAAAACTGTCGGAGATATATAAAGTCTTAAAGATTGACGGTGTTGAAATAGACGTAATCGTAGATGTGGCAGGTATATTTGTCGCAAATTCCGTAGTTGAAGAATCTGCCAAGAGAATTAAGAGAAGTATAGACGTTAATATTTACGGAACGGTATTATTTAATAATGTTTTCTTTCCGCTTCTCAAAAAAAACGGACGTATCGTAATCGTTACGAGCGAAGTCGGAAATCTTTCACCGATGCCATTCAACGTGATATATACAATAACAAAACACGCGCTGGAGGCATATGCCCGCGGTTTACGTCAGGAACTCAATCTTCTCGGTTATTCCGTTGTCGTTATCAGACCGGGTGCGATAGCCACGGATTTGCTTGACGGATCCATATCGGATATAAATGCAATTTCCGAGCAGTCTGAATATTTTAAAGATTTTTCTGCGGGATTCAACAGTCTTTCAAATCGGTTTATGGGTAAGCCGGCTCAACCTGCCGATGTGGCAAAAATGATTTATAAGGGAATAACCGCAAAAAAGCCTAAGCTTGCATATGAATTTAACAATTCCGTTTTGTTTCGGTTGATTTCTTTTTTGCCGGATCGTCTTCAACTTGCCGTCATCAAAAAGATGGTTTCTTCCGAAGCACGAAAAATCGCCGCAGATAAACAGGTGTAATATATGAATTATATAAAAGGCATCAAATTGAATAAAATGCCGCAGCTGTCTTCATATCTTTACGGACTGCCTGTGATTCAATATCTTAACAAATGTGAAGTTTTGAAGTTTAATGCGCCCGTTACTTTTTTTGTCGGCGAAAACGGAACCGGAAAATCAACTTTGATCGAGGCTATTGCCGCAGCAAGCGGCATGAATCCCGAGGGCGGGTCCAGAGATCATTCTTTTTCAACCGTAAACACCTGCTCCGGATTGGAAGAACTTATTACTTTAGTCAGAACGGTTTCTCCGAAAGATGCTTTTTTCCTGAGAGCCGAAAGTTTTTATAATGTGGCAAGTTATCTTGATGACACAAGTCTGATGCTCAGATACGGCGGCGTTTCCTTCCACAGACAATCTCACGGAGAATCCTTCCTTGCTCTGATTCAAAACCGTTTTGAGGGACGCGGACTGTATATTCTCGATGAACCTGAGGCTGCTCTGTCACCTAAGAAGCTGATGTCCCTGCTTACGATTATCGACGACCTTGTTAAACGTGATTCACAATTTATTATCGCAACTCACTCGCCGATACTTACCGCGTATCCCGATTCGGAGATTCTGCAGTTTTCCGATGACGGCATCGTTAAAACCGATTATTTCGAAACGGAGCATTATAAACTTACAAAAATGTTCATTGATAATCCGGAAAGAATGATACATTATTTGATTGATACCGATGAGTCATAGCAAAGATAATATTCGGACCGTGCTACCGATTGAAAACGGAGGAAAATATCTTAATGAGTTTATCAAAAGAAGATTATACCGAGCCGCAGTGTCCTTTATGTATGAATCCCGAAATAAAACCGATTCCCGTCGGCCGTATAATAGAAAAATTGGATTCTTTGCTTGAAAAAAACGATTATTACGGAGCGGAAAGGCATTTGCAATATTGGCTTTCCGAAGCGGAAGTATGTAATGATATGCATGGAAAACTTACCGTTCTTAATGAAATGATAGGCCTTTTTCGTAAAACGAATAAAGAAACGGACTGTCTCAAAGCCGTAGACGATGCTCTTACTCTTGCAAAAACGATGGGCGCAGAAGAAACTGTTTCCTTCGGCACCACACTCATTAATGCCGCGACAGGCTATAAAGCGTTCGGAAAAGCGGAATCCGCGCTTCCTTTGTATCGCAGGGCGCGTGAAATTTATGAGACGAATCTTGATCCCGAGGACGGCAAACTCGGCGGTCTTTATAACAATATGGCTCTTACGCTTGCGGAATTGAAATCGTATGACGAAGCGGAAGATCTTTATAACAAGGCAATCCGGATTATGGAAAAACAGGAAAACGGAGCTCTCGAAATCGCCATTACCGATCTTAATCTTGCCGATCTCATCGCCGCAAAATCCGGGCTCGATGAAGGCGCCGAACAAATTGAACGGTATCTGACCGAGGCAGAAAAGCTTTTAAATCTGGAATCTTTGCCTAAAGACGGATACTACGCTTATGTGTGTGAAAAATGCGCGCCTGCTTTCGGATATTACGGTTACTTTGCTACGGAGCGTGAGCTGCACGAAAGAGCGAGGATGATTTATGAACGGTCTTGAAATATCAAAGGGCTATTACGAAGAGTTCGGAAAACCGATGCTTGAATCCGGGTTTGCGGATATTCTTCCATATATAGCAGTCGGATTTGTCGGAAGCGGGTCTGAACGATTCGGTTTTGACGATGAGATATCACGCGATCACGATTTTGAACCGGGATTTTGTATTTTTATTCCGGGAGAAGATATGATCGACGAAAAACAGGCTTTTCGGCTGGAACGCGCTTACGCAAAGCTTCCGAAAGAATATGCCGGATTAAAGCGGCTTCCTGTTTCTCCTGTCGGAGGAAATCGCAGCGGAGTAATAAGAACAGCGGATTTTTATCTTAAAACGGTTGGCTCTCCCGACGGAAGACTTTCGATTGAACAATGGCTTACCGTTCCGGATTACGCTTTGGCGGAGGCAGTCAACGGCGAAGTCTTTTTTGATGGATACGGTGAATTCTCAGAAATAAGGGAACGTCTGATTTTTATGCCCGACGATATAAAATTAAAACGCCTCGCCGGAAGTATTCTGATTATGGCTCAGTCAGGGCAGTATAATTTTCAACGCTGTCTGAAACACGGAGAACCGGAGGCTGCTCAGCTTGCCTGTTTCGAATTTGTAAAAGCTGCCGTAAAAGTCATTTTTCTGCTTCACGACAGATATTTACCGTATTACAAATGGAGCTTTCGCGCTCTTCGTCAGATTTTCGGAACAGAGCAATTGTCTGAAAAACTTTCTTTCCTTATTTTCGGTGATAATCGTGACGAAAAAGTTGCCGAGCGGAAGTATTACACGATAGAAGAAATTGCTGCAGATATTATTTCGGATCTTCAGAATAGAAATTTGACAAAAGCGATCTGCGGAGACCTTGAAAAGCATGCGTATTCCGTAAACGACAGAATAGCCGACGGGATTGTGCGGAATATGAATATATTGGCTGCCGTCGGCTGAAAACGGAGGTGTTATGAAAATTACCGAAAATCCCGACAGAGAAGTCGCCGATCTCGTAAAAGAGGGATTAAAAAGAACCGGCGGATACTGTCCCTGCAGAAGGGAACAAACTCCCGATACAAAATGTATATGCAAAGAATTCCGTGAACAGATAAAAGATCCCGGTTTTGAAGGGTTCTGCCACTGTATGCTGTATTACAAATCACTTAAAGACTGATAAAGGAGACAAAGATTATGGCTGAAATAATTATTACAAAAGATAACTTTGAGGAAGAAGTAATTAAGTCGGATAAAACTGTTCTGATCGATTTCTGGGCAACCTGGTGCGGTCCCTGCAGAATGCTTTCTCCGATTATTGCCGAAATAGCGAACGATTACGATGGCAAAGTAAAAGTCTGCAAAGTCAATGTGGATGACGAGCCCGAACTCGCAAACGCATTCAACGTTTCAAGTATCCCTATGGTGGTCGTTATGAAAGACGGCAAGGTAACGAACGTGTCCGTCGGATACAGACCGAAAGAAGAAATAATTGCATTGCTTTAGGATTTTACGGAAGACCCGGGCTAATATTTTGTTCCCGTGCTTCGGTCTCGGTTAATAAAAATAGGAAAAACGCACTCCAAATCAGAATTTTGGGGTGCGTTTTTTGAATCGGTATCTTATGTGTCAGCATTGACAAAACTGATATTTTGTTTAATTGGCTTTAAACTCCATCCATTCGGAATCCATAAGAACTGCTACCTTGCCGTTCGCTCTGTTAAAATTATCCTCTCCGTCTTTTTCCGGAACGCCGTTTTCGGCGTAAGATGTTGTATATTTTATATCGGCTTCCGGAATCTCGACATAAACGGCATAAAAAAGAAAAACTTCGATAATATAAAAGCGCAATATCTGCCGGATTTCATTTTCGGATCCTGTAATGTTTTTATATATTGACAAAAGAAAAAAATTAATATAAAATAATTATGATTACTTAAGACTTTTGAACAAAAACAGGAGAAAAAACAGTATGCAGACTGTTTTATATTATACCTTAATTATAATCCAAAATATTGCCATTATTGCATTATTTGGTGAAATTCTTTATGTATCACTTCTTAAACCGTCGCGATTTCAGATAGAATTGATTCTTTTGATGCTCTCAACAATGATTATGTTGATCGGGTATTCTATCGAAATATATGCTGTCACTCCGGATGCCGCATTGGTCGGTACTGCCATCTCGTATTTGGGAAAGCCGTTTGCCTTGCTTATGTCGCTGATTTTCATCGCGGATGTCTGCGGCCGTCCGTTATCGCACAAAGTAATTATCTGTATTTTTCCCATTTGCCTGTTTTTCTTCGTGATCGTCCTCACAAACGGAGTCGCTGACGTCGGTCATCATCTTTATTACAGTTCTGTTGATTTTGATTTGGATAATATTTTTTCTCCGTTGGTTCTCGGACATGGACCTCTGTATTTCGTATATATGGCTTTTCTCGTGGGTATGTTTTCCACCATTATTGTATATATTATCTCAGCGTTCAACAGATCAAAATCACACAGCGCCCGCAGGCAGCTGAATCTTTTGTTTGCTATGATGGCATCAACTATCATAGGATATGCGGTTTTTCTGACAGGTCTTACCTTGGGGTATGATACAACCATGACAGGCGCTGCTGTCGGAACATTTTTTCTTACTGTTGTCTTTTTCCGTTATAAGCTGTATGATTCCCTTACTCTTGCAAAGGATCACGCCTTGAGCAATGCGTCCACAGGGTTGCTTGTGATTAACGAACAGAATCAATTGGTATATACCAATGATATGATAGACAAATTGATTGATAGTCAGTTCACAACTGATGAATTGATTGCTTTACCTGCCGGTAAGGTAATTATAGAAAAAGGTGATTCTGCATTTGAGATTACAAAGTCGTTAATCGAAAAACGCGGCGCTCAATACGGTCAGACTGTTGAAATAAATGATATTACCGCTCAATATCATTATCATATTCGTCTTGAACATGATATTAATGAACGGACAAAAGAAATAGTAAAAATACAGCGTTCGGCAATCGCGTCTTTTGCCGGTATTGTTGAAGCCCGTGACGGTTCAACCGGCGCTCATATCAAACGAATCAGCAATATTGTAGCACTGATTGCACAGTCTATGCAAAACAACTCAAAATATTCGGATGTTGTGAATGAAGCCTTTGTTTCCCGACTGATGGAGGTTGCTCCTTTGCATGATGTCGGAAAAATCACAATACCCGATGCCGTGTTGAAGAAACCCGGAAAATTGACAGACGAAGAGTTTTCGGTAATAAAAGGACATACCGTTAACGGTGAAAGGATTTTAACTGAGTGTCTTGACGGACTTGAGCAGGAAGATTACATAGAACTTGCCTGCGCTGTTGCTCGTCATCATCATGAAAAATGGAACGGATGCGGATACCCCGACGGACTTGCAGGGACAGATATCCCTCTCGCGGCTCGTATAGTTGCTGTAGCTGATGTGTATGATGCCGTTCGCTCCGAGAGATGCTATAAGCCGCCTATGACAAAAGAGGAAGCCCGCAATGTTATTGTCGAAGGCAAGGGGATCCATTTTGACCCCGATGTTGTGGATGCTTTTCTTTGTGTTCTTCCTCAAATCGAAAAAGAATGATCATATTATTTGCCTGATATTACAAGCATTTTATAATAAAAACCGCACGATTGTCAAAGTATCTGCTCTTTTTTGTGATTGGAAGACGAAAAAGATTTTTTCGACAAATCGGCGGATGGTGTTGAATATACTAAAATCAAGGCTAAGCCTTGTATATCATCAATTCCGTAAGGAATTGTATTTCATCAGCCCGTAAGGGCTGTATCTCATCAAGCCGCAGGATATACACGCTGATGCGTGATGAGATACAAAGGCGACAAAGCTGCCTTTGATGATATACCGCCTTACGGCGGATGATATGCCAAGCCTGCGGCTTGGATAAACAAAGACCCACCAAATTGTACGTTTCGTTAGGTAAGACCCCCAAAAAGTTCACCTGCGGGGACGCTGCTTTCGCTGTTTGTCGGTTCGGCAAACCGGGATTTGTCGGACTATTTATATTTCATTGCTTTTTTGTGCAGTATCTCGTATAACTTGTGAACTTTAAATTCACACCAAGGGAACG